>CAIMAP010000027.1 GCA_903838995.1 uncultured bacterium
ATATCAAACTTTTTCATTTGCATAAAAGCATACATCACTTTAGGAGCTTTTTCGGGATCGCTCATTAATTTACCTAGAATGCTAGGCACCACTTGCCATGAAACGCCAAATTTATCTTTAAGCCAACCGCACTTACCTTCGGAACCTCCTTCGGTTAATTTATCCCAATAATGGTCTATTTCTTCTTGCGTTTCGCAAGTAATAACAAAAGAAGTTGCTTCGCTAAAATGAAATTCGGGACCACCATTTAATGCCATGAATTTGGCACCATTTAATTCAAACACAACTGCCATTGGATTTGCTGACAAAACCTTCGAATTTGGATGAATACTGCAATAAAATTCGGCTGCTGGTAATGCTTGACCATCAAACCAAAGGCATGGGTAGATCTGCTTGTTCATATTAATTTAATATTCGCTAAAAATAAAAAATTATATTTGAATTGAATAAAATTAGCTTTTAAAATTATGCCTAACAAAAAACAACTATCCTTCTTAGATCGCTATTTAACACTATGGATTTTTATAGCCATGTTATTAGGCGTGGGCATTGGCTATTTTAGCAATTTTGCCGAAAGGCAATTTCAATCTATGTCTGTAGGAACTACCAATATTCCATTAGCCATTGGTTTGATATTGATGATGTATCCGCCCTTTGCCAAAGTGCGATATGATAAAATTAAAGAGGTATTTAAAAACACCAAAGTACTGGGCATGTCTTTGTTTTTAAATTGGATAGTTGGTCCAATTTTAATGTTTTTGCTCGCCATTTTATTTTTGCACAATCAGCCAGAATACATGGTGGGCTTGATTTTGATAGGTTTAGCGAGATGCATTGCCATGGTAATTGTTTGGAATGATTTAGCAGATGGTAGTAGAGAATATGCCGCAGGTCTAGTTGCGTTGAATAGTATTTTTCAAGTTTTGCTTTACAGCGTTTACGCCTATTTATTTGTAACGGTTTTGCCTCCAATGTTTGGCTTTGAAGGAAAAGTGGTGGCTATATCTATTGGAGAAATTGCAAAAAGTGTGGGCATTTATTTAGGACTGCCTTTTGCTACTGGATTCTTATCAAGGTATTCTTTAGTTAAATTAAAAGGAGAAGAATGGTATAACACAAAATTCATTCCTGCCATAAGTCCTATAACCTTAATTGCATTATTATTTACCATCGTTTTTATGTTTAGTTTGAAAGGTAAATTAATTGTCAGCATACCATTTGATGTCATTCGTATAGCTATACCATTGGTTGTCTATTTTGCATTGATGTTTTTTATCAGTTTCTTGCTAGGAAAAAAATTAGGCGCCGACTATGCAACTAATACTTCTATTGCATTTACAGCGGCTGGTAATAATTTTGAATTAGCTATAGCTGTTGCTATTGGGGTGTTTGGCATTAATAGTGGACAAGCCTTTGCCGGCGTAATAGGCCCATTGGTAGAAGTACCTGCACTTATCATTTTAGTGAATGTATCGTTCTGGTTAAAATCAAAATATTATCCATCATGAAAAACGTATTAATATTGTGTACAGGCAATAGTTGCAGAAGTCAAATTGCAGAAGGATTTTTAAGAAAAATGTTAGCGGGCAAAGCGATGGTTTATAGCGCAGGAATTGAAATTCATGGCGTCAATCCTAAGGCAATTGAAACCATGAAAGAAGTTGGAATAGATATCAGCAATCATACTTCTAATCATATTTCGGAATACGAAAATATTAATTTTGATTTTATTATTACCGTATGCGACCATGCGAAAGAAAGTTGCCCGTATTTTCCTTCCAATGCAATAAAGTTACACCATAACTTTCCTGACCCAGCAAAAGCAATAGGTACAGCAGATGAAGTTAAATTAGCATTTGCTAGCGTAAGAGAATTGATTGCAGATTACTGCGAAAATTTTGTTGCGGAAAATTTTTAAAAGCGATATCCAATATTTAAATTGAGATCATAGATTGCAGCCGGACCTAGTATATAGAATAAACCTTTAAATCCATTGCCTATACCTTTTTCTAAGTCCTCCCCATATATTTTGGGGCAAACTTTAAAGCCTCTAGAATAATCAATAAAAAATCTTTTGTCTTTGCCGAAAAATCGTTGCGTACCCCAACCAAATGCGGCTAAAAAATAATTGCCTCCAATAGTTTGCCCACTTCCTATGCGAGCAAATTGATACGTTTGCTTAGCAAGTGGCTTAATTTTATATCGACGCATTTCTAGGTAGCTTTGATTACCTGCCCACATATTATGATAACTTGAAAAAGAACCCATAATCGATAAATTATTATCGAATCTTACTTCGGCTTTTATTCTCATTTTGCTTATCAAGCCAATAGGGCTATTGATATATAATGCAAATCCAGGTTCCCCTGCATAATTAGCAGTATAATTTTGCGCAAAAAGGGTAGTTGTCAAAAGACAAATACCTAAAATCAATCCCATTTTTAATTTCATAACAAATGTGCTTTTACCAAATATAAGAATTCAAGCAATTTAATAAAAAGAAAAAAATCAAACCTGATATAAATCATATGCTAAAAAAAGGCTTAGGGCTATCTTTATTCAAATAAAAAAGCATATTATGAAAACGAAGAAGATCAAAAATGTATTAATTGCATTAGATTACAACCCCACAGCCCAAAAAATTGCAGAATTAGGCTTTGCATTTGCCACCGCCATGCAAGCAAAAATTACCTTGGCAACCATTTATGAAAATTATACCGATTATACCCCAGTTATTTATGATCCAATAATGGGGTTTGCCGGATATAACGAAAGCGATGCCATAAGTCAGGAGTTAATTGTTTCAAACACTAAAAAGTTTTTAGAGAAAACCAAGAAGCATTTAGGTAATGAAAATATTGCAACTATTTTAAAAGAGGGCAGTAGCGCCGAAGAAATTTTAAATATTGCCAAAGAAATAAAAGCAGACTTGATCGTAATTGGAAGCCATAGCAAAAAATGGCTAGATAAATTAATAATTGGTAGCACTACAGAAAAAGTGCTAAAACATAGTAAAATTCCAATGTTAATTATTCCTACAAAAGGTTAAATTTGAATTTATTAGAATTACTATTCTCATGGAATCAAATGTCTTATTTGTCGAAAAGCAAAAGTTTAAGCAAAAATGGGTTTGGATTATACTCGGAACTATTAATCTGATGTTTTTTTACGGCATCATTCAACAACTTTATTTTAAAATACCATTTGGAAACAATCCAACAGGTGATAAAGGATTAATTATTTCCGCTATACTTTTCCTTTTTTTTTGTTTTTTATTTAGTAGAATTTGCCTTACAACTATTATTAGTGAGCATTCAATATCTATACAATTAAACAATTTTAAAAAAATAAAAAAGACGATTAGCTGGTCTGATGTAGCAAGCTGCGAAATTCGAAAATACAAACCTATTCAAGAATATGGTGGATGGGGAATTAGATTTGGAACGAACGGCATGGCATATAATATGTATGGAAACATGGGTATACAATTAACCTTAAAATCCGGTAGTAAAATTTTAATCGGAACAAACGAAACAGAATCAATCTTACCAATTATAAAAGAAATTAATGAAAGCACATTGGGACGAACGCTATAACAGCGAAGACTTTGCTTACGGAGAAAATCCAAATGTTTTTTTAACCGAAACATTGCCGCAGTTTACCCCTGGCAAGGCATTGTTTGCAGCAGAAGGAGAAGGAAGAAATGCCGTATTTGCTGCAGGGTTAGGATGGGAAGTTTCTGCTTTTGACTTAAGTGAATTTGGAAAAACGAAAGCCGAAAAATTGGCTACAAAAAATAAAGTTAGCATAGATTATACTGTTGGAGATATTCAAACCCTAAAATATGACGCTAATAGTTTTGATGCATTAGTTTTGATTTATGCTCATTTTCCTGCTTCTATAAAATCAAGCTGCCATCATCAATTAATTACTTATTTAAAACCTGGCGGACTAGTTATTTTTGAAGCCTTCAGTAAAAATCATCTTAAACATAACCGTTCGAATCCAAAAGTAGGTGGGCCAAAAGATATGGATCAATTATATTCGATTGAAGAAATTAAAAAAGACTTCAAAGATTTTGAAATTATTGAATTAATTGAAACAGAAGTTGAACTATCTGAAGGTAATTTTCACATTGGTTTAGGCTCAGTTATTCGGTTTATCGCAAGAAAAGAGCAAAATTCGTTGTTTTCTAGATTTTAGCTCTTAAAATGAAGGTTTTTTGATAATTTGTCTTCTAAATAGATTGCAAAAATTAAAACCGAAGCAATGTTTAGAAAAACCATTCTCCTGATTCTTCTTTCTTTTGTTTGCTATTCAGCAAAATCGCAAAATATTATTTTAGGAAGGCCAACCGATAACAGTATTACTATTAGCATTCTTTTTGCAGAAACCTCTGAATTTATTATTGAATATGGAACAATTACAGGTGTTTACCAATATAATTCTATAAACTATCAAGCAGACGCAAATATTCCAAATGAAATTGACTTAACTTCTTTAAGTGCCAACACGCGATACTTTTATAGAGTGAAATACAAATCGCCGATTGCTAGTTTCTATAACTTCACGCCAGAATATTCTTTTAGTACACAGAAAGCAACAGGCAACGGATTTACATTTACCATTGAAGCCGACGAACACCTTTATGATAAAAAAGGCATTCCAAGTATTTATAATCTTTGCTTAAAAAATCAAGCAAAAGACAAGCCCGATTTTATGCTTTCCTTAGGTGATATTTTCGGAGATGACCATAACCCAAATACCATCACTGCTTCAGACCTAGATGAATTACACAAATATTACAGGCCTTATCTTGGCAGCATTTGCCATTCTGTTCCATTTTATGTTTGCTTAGGAAATCATGAGGGAGAAAACGATTTCTACAAATTAAAAACACCTCCAAATAATTTAAGTATTAACGCTACACTTGCTAGAAAATATTATTACCCAAACCCCTTCCCTAATAATTTTTATTCTGGGAATACCGAAGTTGAACCTTATGGTGTTGGTTTGCCAGAAAATTATTATGCTTGGAATTGGGGCGATGCCTTATTTGTGGTTTTAGATGTTTATCGTGACCAATGCGATACCTCTGCAAAACCAAAAAATTGGGAATGGTCTTTAGGATTACCACAATATAATTGGCTAAAAAACACATTAGAAAATAGTCAAGCGAAATATAAATTTGTATTTGCGCATCATATCAGAGGCCAGGGAAGAGGAGGCATTACCAACGCAAAACTATTTGAATGGGGCGGATACGAAGCGAATGGAACAAGCTATACTTTTGCAACAAACAGGCCTAATTTTGCAAAGCCTATTCATCAACTTTTTAAAGATAATGGTGTAAATATTTTTTTTCAAGGACATGACCATGTTTTTGCACATGAAGTACTAGATGGTATTACCTACCAAGCAGTTCCCATGCCAAGTGACTCCACTTATCAAATTGGAAAATTAGCCAACGCGAATGCATACACGTCAGATACCTTAGACGGCACAGGTCATATAAGAGTAAGCGTTTCTGCACAAGAAGTAAAAGTTGATTATGTAAGAGCTTATTTGCCTGCAGATACTATAACAGGCCAACACAAAAATGGCGAGGTTGCATTTAGTTATACCGTACATGCTGCCAATACAAATATCAACCAATCGTTAAAAAATGTTCCAAGTATTTATCCAAACCCTGCTAAAAATAATTTAACAATTCAAAGTAGCGATTTAATTAAAAATTGGAATTTATATAATTTATTTGGCGAAAAATTATTAAGTGGCATTGGTAATTCCATTAACACATTAGATTTAGAAAACGGAATTTATATTTTAAAAATAAAAACAAATCAATTCGAATTTATTAAAAAAGTTAGCATTCAAAAATAAATGAAAAAGATAAGCTTAAGTTTAATTTTGACTTTTCAAATGCTATTTGCATTTGCACAATCTTATACAATTGTGCTCGGAAAGCCTACAAACAATAGCATTACAATAAGTGCATTATTTAGCTTGCCAGTAGAGGTAAGCGTTGAATACGGTCCAAGTATTTCAAATCTTATTAATACCAGTGCTTCTTTCATTACAAAATTAGATACCCCAATTGAAATAGACCTTACTGGATTGAATGCCTATACCGAATATTTCTATCGATTAAAATATAAATTATATAATATTCCCGGTCAAACGAATTATAGTAATATCAATCATTTTAGAACAAATAGAAGTATTAATGAAACCTTTAGTTTTGCAGTAGAAGCAGATCCACATCTAGATACCAATACTATTTATGCATCTTATGCGCTCACACTACAAAACATGCTTGCTAATAAACACGATTTTTTAATAGACTTGGGCGATAATTTCATGTCGGAAAAATTACCTGTTATTAATCAAACCGAAATTACCGCTAGGCATTTATTATTTCGAAATTATTTTAATGAAGCATGCCCTTCTACTCCATTGTATTTAGTACTTGGAAACCACGAAGGAGAATTAGGCTGGAGAACCAATGATACAGGCATCAATAGCCTTAGTACCATGTCTGCAAATACAAGAAATTTATATTTTCCAAACCCTTCGCCAAATAATTTTTATACTGGAAATAATATTCCCGAAAAGAATATTGGCCTTAGAAAAAACTATTATGCCTGGGAATGGGGGAATACTTTGTTTGTAGTTATTGATCCATACTGGTATACTAAGAAAAAACCTGGATGGGGATGGACTTTAGGTAAAGAACAATACGATTGGTTTAAGAATACGCTAAGCATGAGCAATGCAACATATAAGTTTGTATTCTCTCATCAATTGGTTGGAGGTAATGGAAATGAAGGCAGAGGCGGAACTGAGTATGCACATTTATACGAAAATGGTGGTTATAATTTAGATAGTACTTTCGGATTCAATACCAACAGGCCAAATTGGGGAGCATCTATACATCAGTTAATGGTGGACCATCATGTAAATATATTTTTCCATGGCCACGATCATTTCTTTGGTAAACAAGAAAAAGATGGTGTAATTTATCAAGAAGTTCCTCAGCCCTCTGCTAAGAATATCACAAGCAACAATTTACCAGCATCATACGGTTATAAAAATGGTGTATTTTTAAGCAATAGAGGATATTTATCGGTTAGCATAGGTGCAGATAGCGCCAAGGTTGATTATATAAAAACCTATTTACCAAATGAAGAAAACACTTCGAGAAAAAATAATACAGTGGCTTATTCGTATGGAATCAAAAAAAGCACAGGAATAGATAATTCCATTCATAAAATTCTTGCTTACCCAAATCCTGCCAATCAATTCATAACCATTGAATGCAATGAAATCAATAATGAATTTTTCATTGTTGATTTATTAGGGAATTGCCTATTAAAAACAAATTTAAAAAACATCTACACCGAAAATTTACCTGAAGGGATTTACACTTTAATAACGAAGAATAAAGACTTTGTTCATTATCAACGAATTTTAATTCAACATAAATAAATGTTAATTGCTTTTGCGCTCCAACACTACCACATTCAACATGAGCAGGGCTAAAGCATAAAAAGAATCTTCGAAGGGAATAGTTCCCCATCGAAAACCAACGTTCTCTAAGTCGTTGTATAAGACAATAGGAATGCTGGTCAGTAAACCATTGACCATAAAGAATGGAATCAATGAAAATAAATAGGCAAGTATAAAATAGCCATGCCATTTTTTTGGATTGAGGTAAAAATAGGTTGTTATTAAAACTAAAAGCGAAAAAGTAACCAAGGTATAGATTTGCTCATAATAAAATGCCACCATTGCAGCAGAAAAAATAGCAATAATTAACCAAACAGATTTTGTCCATTTAAAATTTTCGGCTTTAGGAAAATAATATTTCATGCA
>CAIMAP010000028.1 GCA_903838995.1 uncultured bacterium
ATGCCAACATAAAAGAAGGAAAATTTGTGCAAGAAATTCAGTTAAATGCAGGCTTTCAAATTAACGATGCCATCGCTTTTTTAATGCCAAAAATTCAATTCAATGGCATCAAAGAAATTATCCCTTCTATCAACGAAATTTTTATCGACCAAGTTAAAAACGCTTAATAATTGAGATGAAAAAAATTGCTTTAATTATTCAGAGAGAATATTTGTCGAGGGTAAAAAAGAAATCTTTTATCGTCATGACTTTTTTAGGTCCTGTGTTAATCGCAGCCATGTATGCATTTGCCATCTTTCTTGCAGTTAACAGCGATGAAATGTCGGATAAAAAGAAGATTGTTGTATGCGACGAAACCAACACTTTATCAAACATTATTAAAAGTAATGCGCAATACGAATTTGAATTTAGTTCGCTCAGTTTAGCCAGTTTAAAAAGTGATTTTGATTCGTCGGGCAATAGCTATTTATTATATATCCCGCAAAAAAGCAAAAACTTTGAAGGCGTACAACTCTATTCAGACAAGCAACCCAGCCTTGCCATTGTAAAATATATTGAAGATCAATTAGAAAGTACATTGAGCGATCAAAAATTAGCAGAAAAAGGCATTAGTAAAAAAATAATTTCAGAACTCGATTTTAATTTAAATATTGAAACCATCCGATTTACGGACGAAGGGGAGCAAGACGGCAATACAAGTGCCAGTTATATGATTGGCATGTTTAGTTCTATCCTAATATATATGTTTATTTTTCTGTATGGCGTGCAAGTGATGCGCGGGGTAATTGAAGAAAAAAATAATAGAATTGTTGAAGTATTGATTTCTTCTGTAAAGCCATTTCAGTTAATGATGGGAAAAATTGTGGGCATTGCATTAGTAGGACTCACGCAATTTGCTTTATGGGTTATTTTAACTAGCGCTATTACCGGAATTATTGGACAAAAATTTGCGCAAGATAAAAGCAAACTCATGTCAATAGAAAAAACGGTTGAAAGTAGTAATTCGGATAAAAGCGAACCCGCTATAGCTGCAGGCGAAGTGTTGAGTGCCTTGTCTACTATTAATTACCCATTGGTTATAGGTTGTTTTTTATTTTACTTTTTAGGAGGCTATTTATTATACAGTGCGCTTTTTGCTGCCATTGGTTCGGCTGTTGATAGCGAATCCGAAACGCAACAATTTATGATGCCGGTAACTATTCCACTCATATTCTCTTTTATTATTTCTACCTCTACGGTGGTCAATAATCCAGATGGGCCAGTTGCTTTTTGGTTATCTCTTATTCCTTTAAGTTCGCCGATTGTGATGATGGTTCGTTTACCATTTGGCGTACCAACTTGGGAAATTATTACTTCTATGCTTTTATTAATTGCCGGATTTTTTGGAACGGTATGGTTAGCTGCAAAGATTTATCGCACGGGTATTTTAATGGTGGGTAAAAAAACTAGCTGGAAAGAAATTGGTAAATGGATTTTCTATAAAAACTAAAAAATTGTTTTTATTTTTTGGAATTCTTGATATAGTTTTTCTGTAGGTAAACCCATCACATTGGTATAAGAACCTTCGATTTTTTGAATCGCTACTAATCCTATCCACTCTTGTATTCCGTAGGCTCCAGCCTTATCGTAGGGTTTATAATTTTCGATATAATGATTTATTTCTGCTTCGCTTAAAGGGTTCATGTACACTTTGGTACAATCATGAAAAGTAATTAATTGTGATTGATATTGAAAAGCAACTGCGGTAATCACTTCGTGCGTATTGCCGGCTAATTGTTGAATCATTTCTTTGGCATGTGTGGCATTTTTAGGCTTGCCTAAAATATGCTGATGCTGCGCAACAATGGTATCTGCTGTAATTAATAATTCATTTGCAGAAAGCCCTTTAAATGCTTTCGCTTTTTTACTCGCAATATGAGTTGCAATTTCGACAGGTGTTAAATTTTCGGGATAGCTTTCTTCCACTTCTTGCACTTCTACTCTGAAGTCGATATTCATTAAACTTAATAGCTCTCGTCTTCTTGGCGATTGCGAACCCAATACAATTTGAAATGGAAATTTCAGCATATTAATTTCCAGGGAAAAAGTTTAAAACAGGAATAGCAAAAACACCAATTACCATGGCTAAGATTGCTAATCGATGCGCCCAAATACCTGCACTCGTTGTGTTTGAGAAGATTAATGCAAACATAGCAGTTAATAAGGGGAGCTCTATGCCCAGCAAAATAAATAATAATGGCACATAGGCATGGTTAGTAAATTGTAATTGCTGAATAGAAGACAATACATAACAAATTGTAGCAACCAATACAACCACAATTACTTTAGCCCATTTAACGCCCAGCACAATAGGCATGGTTTTGCATTTCAATCTTGCATCGCCATGCACTTCGTTAATATCTTTCAATATAGAAATAAGCATAGCCATTAAAAATACGATTACACTAAAATAGCCGATAACTTTTAATATTAATACCGCAATTAATTTATTTTCTATGCTATAATATGCTTTGAAAATACTCGTTTCGAAAAGTACTACCAATAAAATGGGGAATACCGCTAATAGGCCTGCAACTATATTTCCAATTAAGAATTGTCTTTTATAATCGGTAGAATAAAACCACAACAAGCCCACAATTAACATAGGCACTAATGCTAAAACGCCTACTTTTAATTGAAAGGCTAAATAACTAAAAATGAGAATACCCAATAAACTAAATATTACATGCAAAGCCATAGCCACTCTGCGTTTGATGGCAATACCAATGATTACCTTTTCGGGTTTATTGACATAATCAATGCGCAAATCAAAATAATCGTTGATGATATAACCAGCAGCAGAAATTAATGCAGAAGCAATTAACAATAAATAAAAAGATTCGTTGCTTAAGCTGCTAATAAAACCATAGCTCGCCAACATAGGAAATAATAAAAATTGACGAATAAAATATTGAAGTGCTGCGATCAAAATTAAATTGGGCAAGCGAATCAATTTTAAAAATGAAATCATAGTTATGCTGAAGTAGTGGTATGACTAAACTCGTTATTCCAATCGTTGCGAATGGTCATTACTTTTTCAATGAAATCGCGCACACATCCTTCTCCCCCTTTTTGTGGCGAAACATAATGTGCAATGGCTTTAATTTGTTGCACTGCATCTGCCGGACAAACCGCTACACCTACCATTTTCATACAAGCTAGATCTGGAATATCGTCGCCAATATAGGCTACTTGTGTTAAGTTAAAATGGTGCTGTTGTAAATAATTTTCGAGTACCGAAACTTTATCTTTTACGGCTAAATGAATATCGGTAATCCCTAATCCATTTAATCTTTTAATTACGGTGTTGGAACCAGCACCAGAAATCACAATTATTTTATAGCCTTTTTTAATCGCTAATTGAATGGCATAGCCATCTTTGATATTCATGCGTCTTAATTGTTCGCCAGATTCGGATACATAAACAGTACCATCGGTGAGTACACCGTCTAAGTCGAGCACAAAAACACAGATATCGGTTAGTCGATTTAAATAGGCCATAAAGTAAATATAAGCTTTTATTGATTATCTCTCCACTCGTAAACCCAAGCAGATTGAATCATTTCTAAATAAGATTCGTTACAAGTTTCTTTGGTTCCTGTAAAATTAGGCAAGGTGAGCACCCATTCTAATAATTCGGTAAATCGGATTCTGTATATTTTTGATTCCGAAAAATCATCTCCAAATTTTTCGTATAAATGAATGGCAATGTCTTCGGTGTCTTTCCAGCCGTAGGTTAATTGAAATTTTTCGTCTTTCATTTGATTTGTTTAATGACCCATAAATCCCGATTGATCGGGTATTAATACTTCAAAATCGCCGGTTGTGGTAATGCATTGGCAACCCAATCTAGAATTGATGCGCGGGTTAACCGCACGATCTATGAAATCTTCTTCTTTATCCGAAATGTCTTGTAAAAACTCCATGCCTTTATTGACATATAAGTGACAAGTACTACAACCACATACCCCACCGCAGTTGTGTTGTAATTCAATACCATGTTCCATACATACATCTAATACCGATTCGCCTTCGGCAATGGGTAAAACAACGCTAGGATGGTCTTTTTCTTCGAAATTTATGGTGAGGTTAAATATTTTCATAATAGTATATAAATCAACAAAAAGCCTTTTTTGTTTCATTAAACACAAAAATAACAAAAAATACCAAATTAGAATGAATCTAATTTAGGATTTTTTTATTGTTTTGGTTTTTGAATTTGGGCAGATAATAATTGGTAAATCTCGGCCCATTTAGGGTGAGATTGCAAGAGTGCTAGCTGTGTTGCCAAAACCGCTTGATCGTTTCGGATGGCTGGGCCAGTTTGTGCTGCTGCCGGCGATAAATGATTTAATTTGGCAACTGTTTCTTGAATTAAAGGCAACAATAACTCAAATGGTAGTTTCTGTTCGGCTAAAATTTCGGAGGAAATTTGAAATAAATGATTCGAAAAATTACAAGCAAATACGGCAGCTAAATGAATATTTTTTCGCTGATCAGAATCGGCGAATTGAAAAGGCAATTGCATTTGCGCAGCTAATTTTTCGAGCGCTTGTTGAATTTCCTTCGAAGAAGATTCAATTAAAACAGGGAAAACAGATTGACTTAAAGAAACAGATTTGGTAAATGTTTGCAATGGATAAAAAACGCCATACTGATTCGTTTTTTCTGCAAAAATTTCTTTAGACATTGCACCAGAAGTGTGTAACCAACAAAAGTTGTTGCTTGCTGGAACTTCGGCTATACAGGCTTTGAGCGCATCGTCCGACACTGCAAATAATAAATAATCGAAGTCGGAACCTATGGTCGATAAAGAGTTGCTGGCGCTGGCTTGCACCTCGCTGGCTAAACTTTCGGCATGCGCTAAATTTTTACTATGAACAGATACAATGGTAAATCCGGCTGCTGCAAACTTTTTTGCAAAAAAGCTCGCCACATTACCCGATCCTACAATTGCAATTTTCAAATTCATGAAATAGGTTCTCTTTTATATTCTTTTACTCTTCTAAAAATTGAAAGGATAAAACCAAAGACCATTAAAATAGTACCTCCCCATAAGAAATTAATAAAAGGAAATACAATGGCTTTCATAATAATATAATCGCGTTGCTTTGGTGGCTTTTGCATAATGACTAAGTCAATTTCGCCTGTGCTAGGATTTATTTTGGTAAACTTAGCTTTAATGCCTACCGCATCTGATTCTTGAGGCAGATCAAATTGGTAATTATTTTTAATTACAAAAATTGGTGTGATTAGAGTTTCTCTATCTTCATTAATAATTCGCAAATCGGCACCTACCGCAATATCATTACTTTCTAGGGTGATATCTTTAACCTTCACTTGATTATTTAATCCTGCTAAAATAATGATGCCTTTATCATAACGAATGGTATCTCCTATTTTAATAGTATAGTTTTTAGTATTGGTATAGGCTTCGTCTTCGTTATGCCCATCGTGCATTTGATGCGTTTCTTCTTTTTGAGGAACCGAACTTACATGGGTATAAATATCGTGCGATAAATAATGTTTAGTATCTGGAGAAGCAATTAATCCCATTTTTGGATTCACTTGTGCATTTGGATATAATAAAAACGAATGCACTATTTTACCAGTCGCATCTAATTCATCGTAATGAACTTTATAATAGGTATTGGGTGGAGCTAATGAATCACCTAGGTAAGTCAATTCATAATTTCCCATTTTGAGTGGTTCGTCTTTCCACAATAAAATATTTTCTTTGGTATTTTTTTCATTAAATTCTTTACCATAATTGTATCCAGAATTATTAATACTCAATACTTCGCTTTTAGA
>CAIMAP010000029.1 GCA_903838995.1 uncultured bacterium
GAAAATTCAGAATGGAAACAATTGAGTTTAACTTCTGCAACAGGAACGGTAATCAATAATAACATCAGTATTCCTGCAAATGCGCAAGCAGGTATTACCGGTATGCGTATTAGAACAAGATCATCTAATTCAACGAACGATTCTACTTCTTCTTGTACCAACTTTGGTAACTCTGGCGAAACAGAAGATTATTTAATTACCATTGTTGCAGCTAGTGCATGTATTGCGCCGCCAAACCCAGGTGTATTAAGTGTTACAGACACTTTGGCTTGTGCTAATAGTCCAGTAACTTTTAGTATTACTGGTAATACTATAGGTACTGGTCAAACTTACGCTTGGTATAGTTCTACTAATAACACCACTTGGAATCCAATTACTGCGGCAACAGATAAAGTTTATACTACTACTTTAAGTGCAAATGGTTTTTACAAATGTGTGATTACTTGTAGCACACTTAGTGCAACTACCAATGTGGTTCAAGTAAATGTTAAACCATTTAGCGATTGCTATTGCGTAAGTGGCATAGGCGGAAATTGTACTACACAAGCAACCGCCTTAGATTCACTAGCTATTGAAGGAACAACTTTAGATAATGGCAATAGCGGTTGCGGAACAGCTGCTTATAATTCTTTCCCTAATTCTGGAAGTACCACTGGTACTTTAATGCAAGGACAAAGTTATATTTTGAAAGCTAAATTTACAGGTTCTGTTAAGGCATCTGTTTGGATAGATTACAACCATAATGGTAAATTTGATAATTCGGAATGGCAACAAATTTGTACCAGCAGTGTAGCGAATGTTGCGCTGAGTATGAACTTAAATATTCCTTTAACTGCTTCAACTGGCTTAACAGGCATGCGTATTCGTACTCGTTCTGGTAATGGTCAAAACGATTCAACTGTTGCATGTTCAGCATTTGGTTCGGGCGAAACAGAAGATTATAAAATAAATATTATTCCAGCAACAGCTTGTATTGCACCGCCGAATGCTGGTAATGTAGTAGCTTCTAAATCGGCAGTATGCCCAGGCGGAATTGTTAATTTATCTATTACAGGAAATACCATTGGCTTAGGACAAACTTACCAATGGATTAAATCTTCGGATGGAAAAAATTGGACAAACATGACTAGCCAATCTTTGAGTACAAAAGATACCGTAAACACGGCTACATATTATGCATGTGTATTAACTTGTTCGAATTTAAATGATACTACCGCAGCGCAATTGGTTAAGACCAATCCGTTCTACAATTGTTATTGCACCTCAACATTAGGTGGTGGTTGTGTTACCTCATTAACTTCGATTGATTCGGTTAACATTACTAATACGACAATGCATTATGGATTTACAGGTTGTGCTTTAAATAATTATGCATCTTATCCAGATTCTGGAAATTCAACAGCAAGTTTACATAAAAACTTCACTTACGAATTATTAACGAAATTTGCTGGCGTGTCTAGAGCTGGTCTATGGATTGATTTTGACCACAGTGGATCTTTTGATTCTACCGAATTTATTTCGATTACAGATACTTCTATTTTAGACTCGGTAAACAAAACAATGATTAGTATTCCTGCCAATGTACAAATGGGCAAAACAGGTATGCGTATTCGTACTAGAGCAGTTGCTGGAACGCTTACTGCTAAAGATGCTTGTTCGCAATTTGGATCTGGCGAAACAGAAGATTATGTAATTACTATTGACACTTTTGTAGTGCAAGGTTTACAAAATGTATTAGCAGATAACTTTGTAAAAATTTATCCAAATCCAGCTACAAACCAATTAAATGTTGTTCAATTGAAAAATAAATCTGGTAAAATAAATATTTATGATTTAAATGGTAGGTTATTAATTACTGAAAAATTAAGCGATGGTTTAAATATCATTTCTACAGAACAATTAAGTTCAGGAATTTATTTCTACCATTATATTGATGCAAATAACAATGGTTTATCAAATGGTAAAATTGCCATTGTAAAATAATTCAACCTTATTAAAAATTAAAAAGGGCTTCCGATTGGAAGCCCTTTTTTTGTGACCTTTAAAAAGATTAGCTTTGGTTAATGGACTAGTTAAGGTGAGTTTTTAAAACAAATGATTAGTTTTGATTGTTTAAATTAAAATATTGCAATCACCTATGAAAAAGCTTGTTTTATTAGCCCTATTCGCGCTTTTAATTAATTTCGCAAATGCCCAAACCAACGTTTCCGGTGGCATTTTTAGCAATACTACTTGGACCCTAGCCAATAGCCCATATATTATGACGGGACCAGTGGTGGTATTCCCCAATGTTACGCTAACCATTGAGCCAGGCGTAGTGGTAAAAATAAAAGAACTATCTAGTAATTTATCGCTGCAGGTTTATTTGGAATTACGCGGAAAATTATCTGCAAAGGGTACCAGTGCAAATCCAATTTCTTTTATACCCGATAGTACAACTACTACTGGCTTAGAGTATATGTGGCAAGGAATTCTGGTAAAAACAGTTCATGGTGGAAAAATAGATTTAGACCATATTATTTTTAATAATTCTTATTATGGTATTAACTACGATGATGTGCTTTATGATACCTTGCGTTTCAATGAATGTAGCCTAAAGAAATATAATTCTTTGTATTTTTAAACAAACAATTTTGCTTTGCTTTTGTTATAAATGATATGAAAAAACCTATGGCTATTTTATTGATAGTATTGTTAATTGTTGGCGTTGGTGTATTGTTTGCATTTAAATCTGATAAGATAGAAATGCCCGCTTATAGCGTAATAAAAAAATACGGGTCTATAGAAATTAGACAATACCCGAACATGATTGTTGCGCAAACAAAGTTAATGCAAAGCACCCAAGACCAAAGAATGAGTGGTGGTTTTAGGACTATTGCAGGTTATATTTTTGGCGGAAACGATCGCAATCAAAAAATTGCCATGACCGCGCCAGTGGTAATGAAAATGGGCGATACCGCTAGTATGTATTTCATGATGCCTAAACAATATAACAGCACGCAATTGCCTAAACCCAATTCAAGCAAAGTTGAAATTGTAAACGAACGAGCTAGGGTGCTCGCTGTTATTCGCTTTGGCGGATTTTCTTCCGAAATGAAAATTGAAAAATATAAAAATAAATTAGCTGCTATTATTTCTGAAAATAATTTAAAAACAACAGGACCCTATATGTATATGGGTTACAATGCGCCTTGGGATGTAATTAATCGTAGAAACGAAGTGGCCATTGAAGTAGTGAACGTAAATTAATAAGGCATGAGTTGGATCAATGAAAATAACGCCTTACACAAAACCTACACCTTTGCAGATTTTGAATCGGCTATGCATTTTATGCAGCTAGCCGCTAAACAAATTGCAATTCATAATCACCACCCAGAGTGGACCAATGTGTATAATAAAGTTTCGATTAAACTAACTACACACGATGCGGGCAATACCATTACCGAAAAAGATGAAATGCTGGCGGTAGCGTTAGATGAAGTGTATAGTAGTATAACGTAGGTTTAAAGTTTTAATACTGATGCTGATAACACCTACCATTGGCATTAGTTGTTCTTCTTTTACACCTATTGCCAGCTTTAGTAATCCCATTACATTGAACAGATACATTTGCTTTATTTTTTTCAGCAGAATTTTTTTGAATCTTCCAAGACCAACAATTAATACACAATTCTTTTTCAATTAAATTTTCTTCTTGATCTTTTAATAAATAAAAGAAATCTATCCCCGTTACTTTTTCAACGCTATCAATAGAAACAGCATAATTTTGAAGAGAAGATTTTGAAGATTCGTTTGGAAGAATAAAACCAATACCTTTTATGTTTGGCTTTTGATAATCTAAAATTACTTTGTAATAATAATTCGGAACAGCAATTTTATTATAACCTATTGTGGAAAGTCCTTTAGATAATACAGGACCCGTAACTACATAAACGGATTTATTTTCAATTGCCCAAGTTCTCACTAACTCTTCTAATTTTTTCCAAATACCTCTATTAAAACCCGGTAGCTGTGGGCTCATATTACTGTAGTAAAAAGATTCAATCATCGAAGTAGCAGACCATCCCATATCTGCTGCTGGCGCTAAATGTCCTCTATCATATCCCGAACCTGCGTAATCTTTATTAAATGCATTAAGCGATTTAACTTGTGGGTCGGAAATAAATTTATTGCTTCGCTCAACAATTTTATTGGTCTCTTCTTTTGTGAGTTCGTAAGCAACCCAATTGGCTTGTCTATATTTTTCATTATACAGTAAAGAGTATCCTGTATGTGAAATAATTTTTTCGGAATTTTTTGTTTTTGGAATCTCTAATTTCGGAATGTATAAATTATTAATTCTTTCTGAATTTGAATTAGGTATAATGCCATCATCAGTTTTTAAACCTTCTTGACCAAAAACGAAAGATTGAAATGTTAAAAAGAAAAATAAAGTCAGTAAACTATTTTTCATTATGGGTTTTTATTTTTCAGCTATGGCAAC
>CAIMAP010000030.1 GCA_903838995.1 uncultured bacterium
ATTTGCGATAAAACAAGAAAAAGAGCGAACGAAATTGAGTCGATGAATATCATCGGAGAGGTAGAAGGATTAGACATTGTATTGGTTGATGATATTATTGATACAGCAGGAACCTTAACTAAAGCGGCTAAATTGATCATGGACAAAGGCGCTAGAAGTGTAAGAGCGGTTTGTACGCATGCGGTATTAAGTGGTAAAGCATACGAAAACATCGAAAATTCTGTTTTAGAAGAATTAATTGTTTGTGATACCATACCTTTGAAACGCGAAAGTTCAAAAATAAAAGTATTATCGGTTGCCGAATTGTTCAGTAAGGCAATTGCAAATGTAAATGAACATGGATCAATTAGCGATCTATTTAAAGTGTATTAATTAAACCAAATAAATAAAAACAAAATGAAAACAATCTCCATTAGCGGCTCAGTTCGCCAGAGCGTAGGGAAAAGAGATGCGAAAGAACTTCGTTACGAAGGAAAAGTACCATGTGTATTATACGGTGGTAAAGAGCAAATTCACTTTTCAGTATTCGAAGCAGATTTGAAACACCTAGTTTACACGCCAGATGTATGTTTCGTAGACTTAAACGTAGACGGAAAAAAGGTGCAAGCAATCATGCAAGACATTCAATTTCACCCTCTTACCGATTTAATTATCCACGTAGACTTTCTTCAATTATTTGATGATAAAGAAGTTACCATGTTGGTTCCTGTTAAATTTACAGGTTACTCTCCAGGTGTTAAATTAGGGGGTAAATTAATCCAAAAAATCAAAAGATTAAAAGTGAAAGGCTATCCAAAAAATATGTTAGATGCTATTGAAGTGAGTATCGATACATTAGAAATTGGTAAAAACATTCGTGTTAGCGAGATTTCATTAACTAACCTGGAGATTTTAGATGCAAAAGCAAATTCAATTGTTTCTGTAGAAACTTCAAGAGCACTTCGTGAAGCTGCTGCAGCTGAGGCGAAAGATGCTAAAAAATAATTCGAAAATTCGATGATTGAAAGGCCGCAATTTGCGGCCTTTCTTGTTTTATGCCCTGTTAATTTATTAATTTTTGCTACTTTTGTCCTATGAATTTTCTCATCGTTGGACTTGGTAATATTGGGACAGAATACGCAGGTACTCGTCATAATATTGGCTTTATGGTACTCGACGAATTTGCTAAAAAGCACGCCCTGAGCTTTACCACAGATCGCCATGCAGCAATTACGCAGTTCAATACCCGAGGTCATCATGTTTTTTTAATCAAGCCAACTACCTTTATGAATTTAAGTGGCAAGGCGCTCACTTATTGGATGCAGCAATTAAAAATTCCTATCGAAAATATCTTGGTTATAGTCGACGACCTAGCCATTCCCTTCCAATCGGTCAAACTAAAGCCTAAAGGCTCCGACGCGGGCCATAATGGGCTTAAAAACATCAATTTAATGCTGGGACATAGTAATTACCCTCGCATTCGCTTTGGAATAGGAGATAATTTCCCAAAAGGCCGCCAAATCGATCACGTCTTGAGTGCTTTTGATAAAACGGAACAGCCCTATTTGCCCGAATTAATAGACAAAGCCATCCAAATGGTCGAAAGTTTTATTGCCATCGGAGTGGAACTTACGATGACAAAACTTAACTGATTATCAATTAGTTAACTCGTTTTCGATAAAATATATCCCCCTAAGCCTAAAAAACTTCAATTATTTTAGTGCTACCTCTTGTAAATTAATAGATTGTTGCTACCTTTGCAGTCCCTCAAAAAGGGAGTATTGTGTCTTTTTTAAAAAATAAATAGCTTAAAATGCCTACTATACAACAGTTAGTAAGAAAAGGAAGAGTAGCTTTGGTCGACAAAAGTAAGTCGCCAGCATTGGATTCATGTCCACAGCGAAGAGGTGTGTGTACCCGTGTGTATACAACCACTCCTAAGAAACCAAATTCGGCAATGCGTAAGGTTGCTAGGGTTCGTTTAACCAATGGAAAAGAGGTTAACGCGTACATCCCAGGTGAAGGTCACAATTTACAAGAACACTCGATTGTTTTAATCCGTGGTGGAAGAGTAAAAGACTTACCAGGTGTTCGTTACCACATTATTCGTGGTACGTTAGACACTTCGGGTGTAGACGGTAGAAACCAACGTCGTTCTAAGTATGGAACGAAAAAACCTAAAGCAGGAGCAGTAGCTGCAGCAGCCGGTAAAGGAAAGAAAAAATAAGTAAGCAAGATATCTGATATAAAAGATAATGAGAAAGTCGAAGCCTAAAAAGAGAATTATATTACCTGATCCTAAGTTCAACGATGTAGTAGTAACTAAATTCGTGAACAACATGATGTATGAAGGTAAAAAATCAACTGCATACAGTATATTTTACGATGCAATTGAGCAAGTAGAAAAGAAAACGTCTGAAAACGGATTAGAAACTTGGAGAAAAGCGTTAAGCAATGTAATGCCAGCTGTCGAAGTAAAAAGTCGTCGTGTGGGTGGTGCAAACTTCCAAGTGCCAACAGAAGTTCGTCCAGAAAGAAAATCTGCTTTAGGAATGAAATGGTTAATTGGTTATGCACGTAAGCGTGGTGAAAAAACAATGGTAGATCGTCTTGCAGGCGAAATCATTGCAGCTGCTAAAAACGAAGGTGCGGCCATTAAGAAAAAAGAAGATACACATAAAATGGCAGAAGCTAACAAAGCATTC
>CAIMAP010000031.1 GCA_903838995.1 uncultured bacterium
CAACAAACAAGATATTTCTGCAATCATTCAATTTGGAGGCGATTCTTTATTGAATAAATATGTCAACAAGATTAATGTGAAGCGCCTCGAAAAATTAATTGAAGCAAACAAATACATTTCTAAAGCAGAAGTATATATTGATTTAAATGGTGAACTTTTTGTGAATGTGCAACAACGCAAACCATTGCTTCGCATTTTTACAGCCGATCAGCATAGTTTTTATTTAGATGAACATGGATTAAAAATGCCCTTATCTCCTAATTATTCTGCGAAGGTATTGTCGGCAAATGGAAACATCGAAGAAATATATGGCGGCATTTACGATTCTGTAAAGAATCCATTATTAAAAGACTTATTTGAATTAACCAAATTCATAAAAGCGAATGAATTTTGGGACGCACAAATTGAACAAATATTTATTGAAGAAAACAAAGACATCACCTTGATACCAAGAGTGGGTAATCAAAAAATACTTTTTGGTTCAATCGAAAATAAAGATGAAAAATTTGAAAAGTTATTTTTATTCTATACCAAGGCTATGCCAAAGGTTGGATGGGATACTTACAGTATAATTAATTTAAAATTTAAAAATCAAATTGTGGCAACTAGATCTGGAATGAGCATTGTATTACCAAAGCCAATACAAGATACGGTTGTAGCAACAGATAGATTAGATACAACAATTACAGTATTATAATATTTATTGAATAGCATATGGAAAACAACGAGATCGTAGTAGGATTAGACATTGGAACTACAAAAATTTGTGCCATTGTAGGCATGAGAACAGAGCATGGTAAAATTGAAATTCTGGGAATGGGAAAAGCAGAGTCTGCTGGAGTTTCGAGAGGCGTTGTTACTAATATTGAAAAAACAATTAAGGGAATTCAACAAGCAATTGAAGAAGCAAGTATTCAATCAAATTGCGAAATTTCTGAAGTAGTAGTTGGTATTGCAGGGCAACACATTAAAAGCTTGCAACACCGTGGTATCATTACTAGAAACTCTACAGAAGACGAAATATCTAGGGTTGATGTTGATTTATTAATCAAAGACATGTATCGCTTGGCAATGCCTCCTGGAGAGCAAATTATTCATGTCATTCCGCAAGAATTTACGGTAGATAATGAGCAAGGCGTTTTAGATCCAATTGGAATGTCGGGTGTTCGTTTAGAAGCAAATTTTCATGTGATCACTGCACAAATTACCGCAGCAAACAATATTTTAAAATGTGTTTCTAAAGCAAACTTAGATACTACTACATTAATGTTAGAGCCATTGGCTTCTGCAGAAGCCGTATTAGGAGAAGAAGAAAAAGAAGCAGGTGTTGTATTAGTTGATATAGGTGGTGGTACGACCGATATTGCTATTTTCTACGAAGGCATTATTAGACATACTGCCGTTATTCCATTTGGTGGAAATGCAGTAACAGAAGATATCAGAGAAGGATGCTCTGTAATGAAAAATACAGCAGAAGCATTGAAAATAAAATTCGGATCTGCATTAGCAGACGAAAATAAAGAAGAAGAAATTATTTCTATTCAAGGATTAAGAGGAAGAGAACCGAAAGAAGTTTCTGTTAAAAATTTAGCCTTGGTTATTCAAGCTAGAATGGAAGAAATTTTAGAACAAGTAAAATACGAAATTCAATCTTCGGGATACGAGAAAAAAATTAGAGCGGGTGCTGGTATAGTTATTACTGGTGGTGGCGCACAATTGAAACACATTACCCAATTAGTAGAATATGTGACGGGTATTGATTCAAGAGTGGGCTATCCTAATGAGCATTTAGCGAAAACAAATACAGATGCTATTAAGAGCCCAATGTACTCTACCAGTATAGGTTTGGTGATTAAAGGATTACAAGATATTGAGTTGAAGAGCGTAAAAGCACCATTGCCAAATGCATTGGGTAAAGTAGCGCCTAAAGATGATTTAGCAGCTAGAGAAGTTACACAAAGAGGTGGATTTTTAAATAACATCAAAATAAATTTAGCAAATGTTTTGATGCCAAATGATGATAAAGATTTCATCAAATAAAAAATAATTAAAAAGAATTTACAACATAAAACATAACGATATGATATTTGAAATGCTGAAAGACAAATCATCAATTATAAAAGTAATTGGTGTTGGCGGTGGCGGTGGTAATGCGGTAAACCATATGTATAAGCAAGGCATTGCTGGGGTAGACTTTATTATTTGCAATACCGATTCGCAAGCACTAGAATCAAGTCCGATACCAAACAAAGTTCAGTTAGGATCTAGCTTAACCGAAGGTCGTGGTGCGGGTTCTATGCCTGTAGTGGGCATGAACTCTGCAATAGAATCTATCGACGATGTAAAAGACTTATTAGGTTCAAATACTAAAATGGTTTTTATTACGGCTGGAATGGGCGGTGGTACTGGAACAGGCGCAAGTCCAATTATTTGTCAAGCGGCAAAAGAACTTGGTATATTAACGGTGGGTATTGTAACTACACCATTTAATTTTGAAGGTAAACGCAGAAAGCAACAAGCCGACGAAGGTTTGGCTGCCTTGAAAGAGCATGTAGATACTTTATTGGTTATCTCTAACGATAAATTACGCCAGATGTATGGCAACTTAACTTTGTCGAGTGCATTTGCAGAAGCAGATAATATTTTAGCAACAGCTGCAAAAGGTATTGCAGAAATTATTACCGTACCTGGTTATATCAACGTTGATTTTGAAGATGTGAAAACAGTAATGCAAAATAGCGGTGTAGCTATTATGGGTTCTGCTTCTTCGGAAGGCGAAGGCAGAGCGTACAAAGCAGTTCAAGCGGCATTAAATTCTCCATTATTAAATGACAATGATATTGAAGGCGCACGATATATTTTATTAAATATTACTTCGGGTTCGCAAGAAGTATTGATGGATGAAGTGTCAGAAATTACGGATTACATTCAAAATCAAGCGGGATTAACTGCAGATATTATTTGGGGAAATTGTCATGACGAATCTTTAGGAAATAAAATTTCTGTTACACTTATTGCAACAGGATTTCAAACTAAAACAAATCGCATCGAAAAAATGGGTTCTGTAATCGAAAGAACAGTGCCTTTAACCATCAATAATCAATCAGATATTGTAGAAATGGTTGCCGTTCCAAGCCCAGTGGCAGCGCCTATTTCGCCAGTTATGGAAGCGCCAGTTTACGAAGCAACAGTTTTCGAAACTCTTGTTGCTCCAGTTTTCGAAACTCCAGTTGCACCAGTTTTCGAGACTCCAGTTGCGCCGGTATTTGCAATGGAAGTAGAAACTTTTGAAGAAGTAGCAGCAACTTCTGTAAGCGAAACACCAAC
>CAIMAP010000032.1 GCA_903838995.1 uncultured bacterium
CTTCGCACATATAAATAAGCGAAGAACCACTGCGTTCTAAATAGGATGGTAATAATGCTAGTATACAGTAGTCTTGCAAGGGTCCATAAAAATGTTCGAATGCTTTGCGGTAACTCTGTTGGTAAATTTTTAAATCGTTAACCGGGTGTTTACTGGTTTCGCTTCCGGTTGTTCCGCTCGAACTAAAGGTAATTTCTATATGAGTAGGGTCGGAGCAAATGCTATTGTTTTTAAAAAATTCTATGGGTAAAAAAGGAATCTCTTGAATGGTTTGAACCTTAACCGGATCAATTTTTAAAGCATTTAAATATTGTTTGTAAACCGGAATATGATTGGCCTGATATTGAAAAATGGCTAATGCAAGCGCTTGAAAATCAGCTTCGTGTTGTATAGAAAATAGGCGTTCGGGCTGTATTTTAAGCATTGTTAGCGGTTTTACTTTAGATGTTGTAAATTTACATAAATGAACCGAAACCAAAATAGCTTTTTATGGATTGCTTTAATAAGCCTTGCCTTGTTGCATGCCGCTTGTAATAAAGTACCACTCTATCCAGACGAACCTATTTTAACAGAAGGTAGTTTCGAATTATTAAAAAACAGTATTGGTCAAGATACGGCAGTGCTGATAAAATTTAAGTTTACCGATGGAGATGGCGATTTAGGATTAACTGCAGCCGATACCATTCCACCTTACGATAAAAATTTATTTGTGGCTTATTTTCAAAAGGTAGATGGCAAATTTGAAAAAATTGTTCTGCCAGGAACAACAGATACTTTAAATTTTAATTCAAGAATAAGAGACTATAATATAACGGGTGCTAATGCAGCACAGGCCGAAGTAGCCTTGAATATCAATATCAGTGTGGTACTGGCCGATACCATTATGTTCGAATATTATTTGCGTGATAAAGCACGAAATATTAGCAATAAACTCAGTACGGGTCCTATTGCGTTAAATTAGTTTGCGTCTATTGGTGTGTTAACCGCATCCACTTCTATATCTCCATTATTTTTTTCGATTACTTGCGCAATACTGGCTTTTAATTTTGCCATTAAATTGGGGTTCCAATTCTCGTCTACAAATTGACTGATGATGGTCATGGCTACTTGCGCAATACCGTATTTAACCAGTATGTTCGCATTTTTCAAAATCACCTTTTCGATAAATAAACCCGATAACAAGCCAATGCCAGTAGATATAAGGGGTTTGCTTAATGGCGAGCGGTTAAATATGGATTTAAATCCGCTGCTAATTAAATTGGCAGGTGTAAGGTTATTACTTAATTCCTGAAATGCATTTTGTAAATTATTTTCTTTAGCAGCAGCTAAATTTTTTAATCGATCAATTTCTTGATCTAAAGTATCGCGGTTATATATTTTAGTCATTGTTTTCGTTATTAAATAATAAGGCAATAAATTTATTGCTAAAATATTTTTTGATTGGCTGATTAAACAAAATGAATATAATAAAGAGTACAAAATAAAATAGACTCAGTATGGCAAATCCTTTAAATAAACTGTGGTAAATTTCGGCTAAATAAAAAGCAGTACTTAAACTAGCAAAAACAAAAAAGAGCATAAAAATAGCAAGGCTTAATAGGCTTGTAGCGCTTTTGGCTAAAAGGATTGCCGTGGTTTTTTTTACTTGTAATTGTACAAGGCTTGATTGAATCTGAAGGTATTCTTTTCCTTCTTTAACAATGCTGTTCATCTGATCTTTGATTTCCATGGCTTTTTGATTATCGATAAGTGGCTAGTTGGGGTTTGGATACGTCAAAATCTCTTAAGTTAAATTGTGATATACTATAAGGATTAAATCGGTAATCGTTTCCCGAATTAAAAGGTATGTTGGGGTAAAAACCAATCGACAGTTTGATGGTATTTACTACTAAATTTTCTTTTCTAATTAAAAAACCTAAGCCATAAGCTTGGTAAATGGTGCGATCTGACACATAGCTGGCAATCGGATTGCTAACCATACCAAAGCCTGCAAATACAATAGCCGCAATATTCGTGCCTGCATAATTAAATGGCGTATAAATAATCGACTCAAATTTTAAAATAAATTTATTTCTACCACCAACTAAATTACTTTGAAAGCCGTAAAGTCCGTCGTTGCTGCTGCCGTTGAGGTTTACCAATTCGTTGGCTTCTCTGTTTAGGCCATTGGTCATTTTGGCATAGATAAATTGACGCATACTCCATTTAGTTTGCAATTTCCATAAGTCACTAAAATAACTGCCATCAATGGTTAACACCCCTCTTTGTGCAATGTATTTACTATAAAAGGTTCCGTATTCTATACTGCCAGCTAAATAGCCAAAATTTTCGATGTGTTGACCCGATGAAAATTTGATACCAGTATAATAAAAAGGCACTCGGCCTTCGTCTAAAAAGCCACCTACAAAAGAGAAGGAGCGTCCTTCTGGAATATCTTCCGTGTTTCCAAATCGAAAAAGCTTACGGTCTTTATAATACCTTCTAGAAGAAAAACCGATGCTTCCTAAATAAAATATTTTATTATTTAAATTAATAATAGGGGCTAAATTCGTCGTGTCTCTTTGAATAAAACGGGTGTTTGAAAATCGTCCGGCAATAACTAAAGAGCTGCTACGAAATGCTTCGTCGTTGCCATTGCTCAACGGAATACTTCTACCAAGCCAAATGTCTGTGGTATTATATCTTATATTCACTGGAATTTGCTTATTAGATAATTGATCGTAATAAAATTTTTCCTGAGTCATCACCCTGCTAAGTGATCCAGCCCATTTGGTTAAGGGAGAAAAGAAAGTTCTATCTATTAAAAAACCTTGTGTTTTTCGGTATTGATTGATGTCGTAAAATAAAGATGCATCAATATAGGTTTTGTATATATTCACATTTTTAAATTCGCCATTATAGCTACTCAGATTTAATTTATTATAATCTAGTTTGCCACCTTGTCTAATTTTATTTCCTGTTCCAAAAAAATTATTTTGATATAATTGAATTTCACCTTGATTCGTGTTACTATAAAAGCTTGCATTCAATGCAAATCTTTCTTGTACTACTACAATAATATCTACGCTGTCGTTTGTTAGTTTATTTTTATTAGGAATAAATATACGCGCATCCCGAATGTAATCTTGTTTTCTAAGTAAACGCTCCGATTCCCTAATACTTAGCGCGTCTAGCCGTTCACCGGTTTTAAATAATAATAAGTTTCTAATAACCCAAGTTCTAGTACTAAAACTAATTGCATTGCCAATGTCTTCTAATTGTCCTCGGCGTTTAATTAAGGTATCTTCTACATCAGTGCCAAAAGGATTGAGCGATTTAACAATTATTTTTCTAATAATTTTACCTTGGTATTTATAGGTAATATCTTTTGGAACCAATATAACTTCGTCATCTTTAATAATTTTATCATTAGATGGCATTTCGTAAATATTGGAAAACAACCAATAAGTTACTTTACTTTTTTTGGCTACTTTAAATAAAGTACTGTCAATTTTATAATAATTTTTGTCTAAACTATCGGATTTTAAGTTTTTAATGGTTGGAATAGCATTGGCTAAGACACAATGGGGTAGCACCATCTGTAAAGATAGCAAACACATAAAAAATAAAAAGAAGTATTTACTTTTCAATTTCATTGCTAGCATTCGCTTGTTCAGATTCGTAAATTTTAATTAACAAAATAAAATAGGAAATTAACAAAGGCCCAATAACTAATCCTAAAACACCAAATACAGGAATACCAATAATTACCCCAACAATAGAAACGATAGGGTGTGTATTGGCGTATTTTCTATTGATAATTAATCGAATCACATTGTCTATGTTGGCTACAATTAGCGCGCCCCAAAGTAAAATACCAAAACCAGCCGTGTAGTTTTGATACGAAATGGCAATGAGCGCAGCAGGAATAAATACCAATCCAGAACCAACAATTGGAATAAAACTCATTAATACGCCCACCACTCCCCAAAATAATGGATCGGTAATATTAAAAATATAAAATCCAATGCCAATTAAGGTTCCTTGTGCAATGGCAATAATACCTTGTCCGAGCACATTTGAAAAAGTTATTTTACTTAATTCGCTACCCAATGTTAAACTGTTTTCTTTATTGAATGGGAGATAATGAATAATGGCGGCTTCAAAATTTATATATTCTTTAAACATAAAATACAATAAA
This sequence comes from uncultured bacterium, assembly GCA_903838995.1. Classification (GTDB taxonomy): domain Bacteria; phylum Bacteroidota; class Bacteroidia; order Sphingobacteriales; family Sphingobacteriaceae; genus CAIKLP01. Next base: position 4,181 of record CAIMAP010000032.1, read on the forward strand.
AAATACATAATGGTAATGAGTAGAAATACACTCAATAAAGCATTTACCAAAGTAGGGAAGGAGCCTAAAGCCCATGTTTCTAAATTTTTGATAACTGTTTCGAGAATAGTTGAATGGTTTAAATCGATGCCGCTAATGCTCGATAAATGGCTGATAAGATCTTGTACGTACTTAGGATTGCTATTAAAATAAGACAGTTTATCGATTACCATCCAGCTTAAAGTAAAGAAGGGTAAAATGATAATGGTAAAAGTACTTAAGGCAATAAAAATAAAAGCAAATATGTTTCGCCATTTTCTTTCAACAACTAGTTTGATATAGGTATTTCTAAAAAGCGTATAAAGAATAATTGCTCCTAAAATAGCAGAGAATATAATTCTTAAAGAATAGGCTAGAAAAAGGCCTAATAAAATAATCATGATTAAAATGATATTTTGTTTCTGCTTTTTGGAAATCATGGAATAAAAAATTAGGAATTTAATTCGTGTTTTTTCTTAAAGATAAACAAAAACAAAAACCTATCCGAATTCGAATAGGTTCTGTTTTTCATAATTAGCTGTAGAGCCTTAAAATAGAGTTTAGTGTTGGCTTAAAATCGCTTCCACCATGCAATATTACGCATTTTGCTTCGAAAATCAGCTAATTTTCTAGCTAGAAAATTTGACTTAATTCCCTTGTATTTTAATAATATCTACTGAATAAATATAGATTTTAGATAATTTCCGCTACGATAAAAGTACTGCCGGCAACAAGTACCAAATCGGTAATTTTTGCATTGTTTTTAGCGGCCAAAAAAGCTTCCTGAACGCTTGCGTAACAGTCACCATTTAAGTTAAATTGTGCTGCGGCTTGTTGCAAAATATGTTGGTCCAAACCCCTTGGAATATTTGGTTTACAAAAATAATAAGTAGCATTTTTTGGAAGCAAAGCTAATACTGAGTTGAAGTCTTTATCATTGACCATGCCCATTACCCAATGTATATTTTCGTAATTACAATAAGTTAATTGGGTTAAAATTTGTTGAATGCCATCTTCGTTATGACCAGTATCTGCAATGCATAGCGGGTTTTCGCTCAATACTTCCCATCGTCCTTTTAAACCAGTTATTTTTTTCACATTTGCTAAAGCATCAAAAATAATTTGGTTATTTATTTTAGGAAATTTTGCTTTCAGTAAATCTATCGCACAAAGAACGCCCGTTATATTTTTCAATTGATAAATGCCTGTTAAATCCGATTGGAGATTTTGCAGATTTCCATTTGGATCGGTAAATGTTATGCCCAATAATTGTTGGTTGCTATTGTCCGTTCTTTCTAAATGATATTGTTCGTCGGCAAAATAAATAGGCGCA
>CAIMAP010000033.1 GCA_903838995.1 uncultured bacterium
ATCCATAATTCGTGAATTTAAAGGGTGAAATTACCAATTTTAAATGGAGCTATAAAAATCCTTTAATTAAAAGCTTAAATTAAATTACTAAGTAACTGAATATCAATATTTAATTATGGCAAAATAGTCACTTCGTATTTGTTAATCTCCCCATTTTCCGGCTTAAAATCAACAATTAACTGAATGATTTTTTGCAAAGAAATTTTCGTTGGATCAAAAATTATTTTAGCTTTTTGTTTCTCGTAATTTACTTCAGAAAATTTAACCCCATTTTGCTGATAGATTTTTAGCTCAATTCCTTTTGCGCAACCTTCCGCACAAGTCATGCCGGTTATCAATAAATTAACCGTTTGATATTTTGCTGGTTTAGCTGATAATGTTGCCCTTTCGTATTTACAACATGCGGGTAAAGCTTTGTAAATATTATCGGCTGCTCTATATTTTTGGGTATCATGCCCAATACTTGCTACTATCTTTTGTATTTGATCATTCGTGATTGTTTGGCTATTATAACTCACAAAAAGTTTTCCTACACTCACATCCATCCGAGCCGAAAGTATTCCTGCGGTTGGTTTTAAGACCCCTTCTATTCTATCTACACAGTGTTCGCAATTGGCATAAACTACAATAGTATCGTTGATAGTTTGCGCATTGGCACGCAAAGCAAACACTAAAATCAATAGGATATTTCTAAGTTTTTTCATGGCCATTTTATTTTTTATTTTCTGCTAGTTTAAATCTGAATCCAATATAAATTCTTCTGCCATCCATTGGGCCCCAAATATTCGATACATCAAAATACGGACCATATGGATCATCCGAACCCGTTAAATGAGTCAACTGTTTAAAGTCTAACATATTTTCGGCGCCTATATAAACTTCTGTTTGTTTAAAGGTTCTGGTTAACTGTAAATTGATGGTTTGATAAGCTGGAGATTGCAAAAATGGTTTCGAAGTAGAATCGTGCAAATGTATAGCAGGTAAGCGTTTCGAACCCACTAAATTAAGCGTAAAGTTTGCCTTCCATTTTCTATTGAAAGATTCGTAATACAAACTAGTCACGATTCTATTTTTGGCAATAAATGGATCCGAGAGCCTACCAATACTATCGGTATAGGTAATCACATCTAAATATTTATAGGCCATTTTCCATTCAACCGTTTTAAAAATTTTATACATTAATTCTACTTGAAAAGTTTTAGAAGTAGAGCCATTGGATTGATTGTAAATTAAAAATGACTTAGGGTCTGTGTCGTAATCGATACGCATTCTGTTTTTAAAATTGGTTTGATACCAATCGAAATTAATGGCGCCTTTTCGGTAATTCCATAAAAAATCGTGCGTTAAATTAGCTCCAAAATTTAAAGCCGATTCGGGTAAAAGGCTTGATTTTAGGATGTATTTACGAGAACTAAATACGATAGCTGGATTTTCGGCTAAGAAATGAGGACTCCTAACACCTACGCCAATGCTTGCCCGAAAATCGGTATTTTCGTTTATAGAAAATTTATAATTAGCTCGAGGAATTACATAAGTTTTATTTGGAAAGCGATCTGCCCTTAAGCCTAATACAAGCGTAGACCTTGCATCTGGCTTATAGGTATCTTCTATAAATACCCCTAACACATTTTCTGAACGATCATAATTAGCTAAAGCTAATTGCTCTTTGGTGTTTTCTATTTTTAAACTGATGCCAGTATTAATACTATGATGCGCACCAATTTCACGATTGTAAATGATTCTAAAATTAGCAGAAAGTTGTGAAGCATCATAAACCTTGATGCCTGCAAAGCCATTCTGTGCGTGGCTTACCAATGAATATTGAAATCCAATACTTTGAAATGTGGCATTCGGAATAATGAATCCGGTTTTACCATAATATTCTAAACGATTGGTATTTAATTTTTGCGCCCAAATAGATAAGTCTGCAGCAGATTTACTATAATCAAATTGTTTTTGGCCAGCCATGCGTTTTTCATTCATTAAACGAAGCGAATGTTGCGAAATAAAACCTTTGCCGTTTTCATATTTCCATTTATTCAAGATGTTAAAATTTTGAACCATTGGAATATCTAAAAAACTATCCTCGTTTTCGTCAATTTTCTTTTGAAATACATCTGCATGAAAAGAAAAAAGGCTGGACCATTTTGTATTGATTTTTTTTGCGGCATCTATGTTAATTTCATTTCTGAAATTTTCATCCATATAGTAATTGATGAAAAGCGGAACCTCTTTGCTAGGATTTTTTAATTCTAAATTAATAGAACCACTCAAAGATTCCGGACCAAACACTACCGATCCAGGACCTTTGACAATGCTGATGGATTCAATTTGAGAACCCGGTACCGTATTTAAACCATAGGTTAAACCCAGGCCTGCAATAATTGGCATGTTTTCGGTTAACAACTGAATGTAAGAACCCGAAAGGCCCAAAAGCTGCAATTCCTTACTTCCAGAAATGGCGTCTTTATAGGTAACATCTACCGTGGCATTGGTTTCGAAACTTTCGCCCAAATTGCAGCAAGCCGCTTTACGCAATTCTTTATTGCTAATTATCTCTGTTTTAAATGGACTGATGGAAATCATCGTGCCCGCTTTTTCGAAAGTTACTTCGGCAGATTTAAGCAAATGAATGGAATTGATTCCAGTACTGGTATCTGTTTTATTTATACTTGATTGGTCTTTGCTAGTTTGCGCGTTGATTTTTATAAACGGCAAACATAAAATGACACAAATAATTATATTTTTTTTCACCTACTAAAGTTAAGCAATTGAAAGCTGCGTTCAAAATTTGTACATTTGATTATTCAGAAAAACAGCAAATGAAAAAAATAACCCTTATTTATCTACTTGCTATGCTCTTTTTAGGCAGCAGCTGTAGCAACGAAAAAGACAAGGCTTATAGCCGTATCAAAGCCATCGAAAAAGAATTACTTCAAAATAAAGAAATTACCAGCGACAGTTTAGCCCGCGTTTTCATTAGCCTTTCGGATGAATATGTGAAGCAAAACAGCAAAGATGAAAAATCACCAGAAATATTATTTAAAAGTGCGGAGGTAGCTAGTGGTATTGGTATGTACGACCACGCCATTAGTAATTTTTTAAAAATTGTATACGCTTACCCTAAATTTAATAAGGCGCCAGAAAGTTTATTCTTAATTGGATTTATTTATGATAGCAATTTAATGAATGTCGATCAAGCAAAACATTTCTACGGGGAATTTATAAGTAAATTCCCGAAACATGCATTAGCAAAGGATGCTGCGGCTTGCATGGAAAACCTAGACAAAGACCCCGCCGCATTAATCAAAGAATTTCAGGCGAAAGAAAAAAGAAAATAAAAAAAAGGGCTAATTGAAAAATCAATTAGCCCTTTTTTTTATTTTAAAGAAATTAGATAATTTCGAAATGCGATAAATTCACAAATTCATTTACGCGATCTTTTAATTCATCAGATGATAAATTTTTGATACGTTCTGTACCAAATTTTTCTACACAGAAAGAAGCCATAGCAGAACCATATATAATGGCGCGTTTCATATTGTCGAAAGAAATGTCGTCGGTATTGGCTAAATAACCAATAAAGCCGCCGGCAAACGTATCGCCTGCACCAGTTGGATCAAATACTTCTTCTAAAGGCAATGCGGGTGCCGAAAACATTTGATTTTCGTGGAATAATAAGGCACCATGTTCCCCTTTTTTAATAATCAAGTACTTAGGTCCCATTTTCAATATCTTTTTAGCCGCTTTAGCTAAAGAATACTCATCTGCCAATTGGCGAGCCTCGGCATCGTTAATGGTTAATACATCGACCATAGCTATGGTTGCCTTTAATTCTGGCATAGCAATGTCCATCCAAAAATTCATGGTGTCCATTACAATTAGCTTTGGGCGGTTTTTAAGGCGCCCTATCACCGTTTGTTGTACTTGTGGCGTCAAATTACCTAACATTAAATAAGTACAGTCTTGGTAACTCTCAGGTATAATTGGATCGAAATCTGCAAGCACATTCAGATCAGTTATTAAGGTATCTCTATTATTGAGGTCATTGTGGTATTTACCAGACCAAAAAAACGATTTTTCGCCTTTTTTAACCTGCAAACCTTCGGTTGAAATGCCATGTTTGCCAAAATCATCGATATCGGCTTGCGGAAAATCGTCGCCTACTACCGCCACAATTTTGGTTTGATCGTAAAAATAAGAAGCGGCTAAACTTGCGTAAGTCGCTGCTCCACCGACAATTTTGTCGGTTTTTCCAAAAGGTGTTTCAATAGCATCGAAGGCTACAGTACCTATAACTACTAGACTCATAATTTATTTTAAATATTTTTTTTACAAATATTGGATTTTTAAATTGAATACCCTAATATTGCATTCCCTTACAAAAAGCAATTGTTGTAAGCGCTAGACTCCTAAGTAGCTCAGCTGGTTAGAGCATCTGACTGTTAATCAGAGGGTCCCTGGTTCGAGTCCAGGCTTGGGAGCAAATACAAAGCCATCCATATCGGATGGCTTTTTTTTTATATTTTCAACTCTCTTGTTATTTAACTAATCCTTGATTTATTATGAGTAAATTCACAGATTAAAATCTCTAATGAAAAAAATTCTCATCATAAACGGACACCCAAACAGTGATAGCTTTAATTTTGGACTTTTCGATGCATACAAAAAAGGGGCATCCAGTCATGGTGCAGAAATAAAGGAGATTGTGATTAAAGATTTAATGTTCAATCCAAATTTGCAATTTGGTTACCAAAAAAGGACTGAATTAGAACCTGATTTATTAGATGCATGGGAAAAAATAAAATGGGCTGACCATTTAGTTTGGGTTCATCCAGTTTGGTGGGGCGGACTTCCTGCAATAACAAAAGGTTTTATTGATAGACTTTTTTTGCCTGGTTTTGCATTTCAGTATCGGGAAAATTCTGTATGGTGGGACAAGCTATTAAAAGGTAAGACGGCTCACATTATTACGACACTTGACCAACCTTCATGGTTTTATAGGTTTGCATATGGGCGACCGAGTGTTAATCAATTAAAGAAATCTACTTTGGAATTTTGTGGTATAAATCCAGTAAAAGTAACTTATGTAGGGCCATTAAAAAATATGGAACTTTCTAAACGAAATAAATGGCTCGAAAAAATTGAAATAATGGGGGAAAGTCTCAAATAAGAATTACAACAAAAACATCGAGGAATAATAAAATTTGGCATCTCAAAGTCGCATAAAACCTCAATTCATCCCAAAATTGGTTCGAGAATAGTCCAGCTTGGGGAGCAAATAAAAAAGCCTCACATTGCTGTGAGGCTTTTTTATTTTATCAACTTCTTTCTTAAAACTACTTTTTTAACATTTGAGTAATTTGTTTTTCTAAAGCATCTAATCTTTCTTTAAGCGCCTTAATTTCTTTGTCTTGATTGCTAATCTTTAGATCTTTTTCAGCACTCTCCTCCTGAATAGCTTTTACAATTACTGGCAATAAATTTCCATAACGCGCTTCTAATTTTTCTGGATTATTTTCACTCACCAAATCAAGATTATCACCAATGTTAGATTGCTTTTGTAAAGCCAATAATTCTTGTGCTATAAAACCCGCAGACTTAATGCCCACCTTAGCTTTATCTCTTGTATTCCAAGTAAAACTTACAGGATTTAATTGTTTTAAAAATGCTAAGCCTTCCACTATAGGAATGATATCTGTTTTATCTCTTCTATCAGATAAACTAGTAATATTTTGTGCATTGCATCTCAAAGTTGTTATGCTGGTATTGCCTAATGTTATTTCGTCACTAATTATTGATGTTGAAGCTTGAGCATTATAACCAAGAAGTGTATTGTTAGATCCAGTTGTCGCGTTAATTCCTGCACTATATCCTAATGCTGTATTTTGATTCCCTGTGGTATTATCATAAAGTGCATAAGTACCACTTGCTGTGTTGTAACTTCCAGTGGTATTAGAAAAAAGTGCATTAGTACCACTTGCTGTGTTACTACTTCCTGTCGTGTTTGCTCGAAGAGCTTCTTTACCAATAGCTATATTTTGACTGCCAGCAGTGTTTGAGTAAAGTGCATCTAGCCCCATGGCTATATTATTATTTCCAGTGGTATTAGAAAAGAGTGCTTGATAGCCACTTGCTATGTTACTATTTCCTGTAGTATTTGCATATAATACTTGAAAGCCATATGCTGTATTATAATTTCCTGTAGTATTTGAACGAAGTGTATTATACCCACTTGCTGTATTTAGATTCCCTGTGGTATTAGCATAGAGTGTATAAGAGCCACTTGCTACATTATAACTTCCTGTAGTATTGGAATAAAGTGCTTGATAACCACTTGCTATGTTATTATATCCTGTGGTATTTGAAAAAAGTGATTGAACACCATTTGCAATGTTATTATATCCTGTGGTATTAGAATAAAGTGATTGAAACCCACTTGCTGTGTTATAACTTCCTGTCGTATTAGCAAAAAGTGCTGATGCACCATTTGCTGTGTTTTGAATACCTGTGGTGTTGTAGTTAAGTGCATTTGACCCATTTGCGGCGTTAAAATTACCCGTGGTGTTATAATAAAGTGCATTTAAGCCATTTGCGGTGTTATAAGTGCCTGTGGTGTTTGAATAAAGTGCATTACCTCCATTTGCGGTGTTAAAATTACCCGTGGTATTGGAAGTGAGTGCTGATTTACCAATTGCTGTGTTATTTCGGCCAGTCGTGTTTAAAGTAAGTGCATCATACCCATACGCTGAATTATAATAACCAATGGTATTTGCTTGAAGTGAATTTGACCCATTTGCTGTATTCTGATAACCTGTTGAATTTGAAGCAAGTGAACTTAACCCAATTGCTGTGTTGGTGGATATACTCGCTCCACCTTTACCCAAAGTTATTCCATTTACAGTTAAATCATATGCACCTAAATTAACTGCACCTGTTGCGCCTGAATAAGGCACACCGCTCGCGCCGGTATTTAATCGTAACCAAGACGGAGATGTTGTTGTGCCAGCATTATAATAATATCCTGGTGTCACATCTGAAGTTGTAGCCGTATTGTAAACCAATAAACTTGTAGCAGGACTTGCAATGGTTGTTGCATCAGAACTTCCTGTTAAAGAAATTTGAGGAATAAGCAAACCTTTACTTGTAGAATTCACTTCTAATTTTGCCGATGCATCTGGAGTACTTGTGCCAATGCCTATTTGGGCCTTAGTGCTAATTGCAAACAATAATATGATTACAGTAAAAATTTGTTTCATGTTATACGGTTTTTTAAAATTTTTAAGTTAAAATGATGATTATAAAATATTAAGTGAAATCTATACAGTTCAGATTATATTACTCAAAATATTTTTCAAGGAATAAATATAGGATTTATTTCGGATAATCCTTGGAAGGAACAGACTGTTTTAAGGAGCAAATAAAAAAAGCCTCACATTACTGAAAGGCTTTTTTTATTATATATTACCCAGATTAAGTAAAAATATATTAGGGCTATTAAAGGCTTTTACAACGCCTTATGCGCGCCATCGCAAAATCCTGGATTTGCTGTATGCTTACAATTACACATATAGGCTGTTTTAGTTTCTTCCGCTACAAATACTTTTGGCACAAAAGAAGAACCTTTATGAGAACCATCACAAAATGGTTGATTAGTTGAATTTCCGCAAGAACACCATGCGTAAGTTTTACCTGCTTCTAATTGAACCGCTATAGGCGTTTTTCCTGCAATTGTTGGTTTTTCCATTTTTTTAGTTTTATAATGATAAATTCTTTTGAATTCAGTTAGACAAGGTAGCTATTTTTTTTATTCAATCTGATAAACTAGTAATTGAATGTTCATTTAAACTTTTAAAAAGTGCGAACCGCTCTAACTTTATGAAGATTATAAATATTATTTGTTGTTCCTTGATTACCATTGCTAAAGTTAATAAATGTTTGCCAACCACCTGATAAATCTGAACTCCAATAAGATTCACTCAAATCAAATTCACCGATTGCAACTCTATTAGTGTAAAGTTTATTGAGTTCACTTAAGGTAGGTAATCTCCAATCAGAATAACCTCCACCCCTATAATTATTTGTTTGAGAAATTCCATAATCAGTAGGGTTATTTCCTATTCCTACCCCATTAGTAGCTGAACCTTGATCTTCAACAGCAGCAATCAAACCATGATCTACATTTGGGTCGAAACCAGGATCTGAAGAGGTGTATAGATAAGCAACTTTCCCACCATATGCATTAGCACCAGGGCTGAAATTTGGAACTGCTGATAGGGTTGTTCCGCCAACAAGATTAACCCATATATGTCCATTATAATATTCCGGCTCTCCACCATTCAATCCACAATTTGTGCAATAAATAATTAACCCCGTTGCAGGATTTGTGATTGCATCACGTTGATTACCGGTCATTCTTGGTGGCAATAAACCTTTATTAGTTGAATTTAAATCTAATATTGCTGTTGCAGCTGGTGTATTAGTACCTACGCCTACTTGAGCTTGTGTTGTAATTGTAAAGAATAAAATAATTACTGCAAAAAAAA
>CAIMAP010000034.1 GCA_903838995.1 uncultured bacterium
CTGACGCATAGTAGTCCATAAACCTTTTGGGTTGATTCTAAATCTGCTTTCAATTCTTTGCTCATATTCTAAACCAACTTGTATAGAGTGATTTTTAATATCGGCAGAAGCCATTGCAGAAATTCTATATTGATCTCTTAAATTTTCTTCATATAAATTTGCCACCGCACCTGGCTGTGCAAATAATCCACCATAAATACTTGGTGCACTGTTACCATTTACAATACCACCTAAACCCTGAAAGGTAGTAACACTATTAATAGTTCCTTCGCCAATTTCGCTATTGATAAACGAGTACAATGAAGAGACATAATTTGCTAAATATGGATTAGCAGAACCTGCATTAAATAAAAACGAAGTGTCTCTTGTGCCTGCGTTGGTTCCTGTTCCTACACTTTGGAAACGCACGGTATCTCCGTTAGAAGTTAAGACCGTATCAGTAGGTACTATAGCACCGTATCTGTTTTCACGAAGTGTCTCGAATTTACCAATGTAACCATAGTTAAAATAATTTGCTTTATGGTTTGGATCTTCTTGAATACTTTTATCTCTAGAGAAATCTGCTTGTATAGTATAATATGCATTTTTCAATAAGTTTTTGCTTTCGTCTTCGCCATTGCTAGAGAATTTTTGAGTATAACGACCATATACACGGTAAGTATTTCTAGTAAATTCTTGGTTGTTATCAGAATTAAATAACATGTTAGACCTGTTATATACTTTTTGATAACGGCTCGTGCCCGAGAAACCAAATTTGAAAGTATTATTTAAGCTTGGTTGAAAATCTAAACTTGCATTAAAGTTGATGTTGCGAATTTCGTTACCATCTTGTGCCTTTACTTTATCTAACTGCCCATTTTGTGTATAGTTACCATTTGGTACTGCCACAATTGGATTCGCAGATCCGGGTGTAAAATTAAAAGTTGCTGGATTTTTTCTAACATAATCCATCCAATCGTTGTTTGCTTTCCAAGCGCCCACATAAGATGGGTTTTGATCTCTCTTGCTTTCTAATTCGCCCGAGATAAAGAAACCTAAAGTTGGTCTTTCGCCTTCTTGTCCTTTATTATGAACTAATAATGGACCACTTACGTTTCCACTTACTAAATTATATCCGTAACCATCTAAAAATTCTGAAGTAGCCGCTTCTACGCCACCATTTAATTTTCTTGATGGACCTTTAGTGGTGATGGTAATAATACCACCCGTTGCGTCACCGTATTGAGCAGGTACACCACCTGTTATAACTGAAATTTGCTCTATCGCACCTTGAGGTACACCTGCAATTCCCCTTACTTTTACACCATCAATATAATAATCATTTGCATCATCTCTCGAACCTTTTACTACTAAAGCATCACCTTCGTCTGCTTGGTAAACACCTGCAGTTGTTGAAACTAATGAGTTAATATTTCTAGTAGGAAGTTTTACAATTTCTTCCGCTGTTAAAGTTCCTCCTGCAGTATTGTTGTCTCTTTCAATCAAAGGTTTTGCGTAATCTGTTATGGTTACTGTTTGAATGTTAGTTACACTAGCTGCAATGTCTGGATTGACATAAGTTTGTCTGTTAGAGTTAATGATAACTCCGTTAATAATCCTTTTACTGTAGCCGATGATTTCCACGCGGACATCATACTTACCTGGAGAGATTGGTTTGATAACATAATTGCCATCAAAGTCTGTTTGTTGCGCAGCAACCTGAGTTCCATTTAACTCTACGATAACTCCTGCAAACGGCACTCCCTCTTTAGTCTTAGCATCTACAACCTTTCCTCTTAGCTCGCCTGCACCGCTTTGCGCGAATGCCGCTTGACCAATTGTGATTGTTAATAAGACTAAGAATGCGTAAAACTTTCTCATCATAATGTTGATCTTAGGGTTTATTGATTTTTTTATTAAAAATAAATATAATGTTAATAATAGATAAAAAACAAATTTTAGTAAGAGAAATGTTACAATTAATATGCAACCTTTTGAAAGTGAATTCGAATGGCATTAAAAATCAATTAATTAGCTGAATTTTTGACTAATTACTTGTCTAAGAGAAAAACTGAATGGTTTTTTGGGCTAAAACCGATGCAATTTTATAATAGGAAGCATCTGTCCAACCTGCTATATGACTGGTTAACAAGACTTTACTTTCTTTGCATAATTGATCAAAATCCAATTGCTGAATCGTATTTAATTCGTCAATTTTCTCATTTTCAAGCACATCTAGTGCTGCATAAGCTACTTTGCCGCTTTTTATATGTTGAACCAAAGCTGCAGTTTGCAAAACTGGACCACGCGATGCATTTAAAATTACCACGCCAGTTTTTAGATTAGTTAGAAAAGCATCATCAATTAAATATTTTGTTTCAGCAGTTAAGGGCACATGTATAGAAATAATATCTGCGCTGTTTTGTAATTCGTTTAGGCTTACTTCTTGTGCAAATTGATCGGAATAATTTACAAGATATTTATCATAAGCAATACAATTTACACCAAAGCCGCTGAGTTTTTTTGCAAGTGCTTTTCCGGTATTTCCATAACCAATAATACCGATTGTTTTTCCGCCAATTTCTATGCCCCTGTTTTCTTCTCTTAACCAAATTCCACTTTTAATTTCTGCATTTGATTTAGAAATATTGCGCAATAGATTTAGCAACATGCCAATAACATGTTCGGCAACTGCATCTCTATTTCCTTCAGGTGCATTTATTAAAGTAATGCCATTTGCTCGACAATAAACTTCGTCTATATTGTCCATTCCTGCACCTGCTCTAGCAATCAATTTTAAATTTTTAGCCCCAGAAATTAAATCTTCATCAACAAAAAACTTAGATCGCACTAACATTCCATCATACAATGGCAATATAGCTTTCAGCTCATCTCTGCTGTTAATATTTGATCGATTATCGACTAAAATTTGAGCAGCAGCCAATTCATCAAAAAATATTTGATGAATATCTTCGGTTACTAAAATTTTAAAATTACTTTTTTTCATCAATTGCTTTTGAAATTAATTTTGTTAGCCAAACAAAGTCGCTTACGCTTAATCTTTCGGCTCTTAAATCAAACATTTTTTCTTCTTGAATTGCCGGTGTTAAATATTTTCGCAAGGCATTTCTTAATGTTTTTCTGCGTTGATTAAACGCTGCTTTTACAATTTCTCTGAATAAATTTTCGTTCGCGCCATCGTAAACATTTGTGGTATTTCGCAAAGCAGAAATTACCGCAGATTTTACTTTGGGTGGTGGATTAAAAACACCTGGGTTTACGGTAAATAAATAGTCAATTTCGTAATCGGCTTGCATCAACACGCTTAAAATTCCGTATGCTTTTGTTCCTGCTTTAGCCACAATTCTTTCGGCCACTTCTTTTTGAAACATGCCGACAACCTGGCTAACTTTTTCTTTATTATCTAATACCTTAAATAAAATCTGAGAAGAAATATTGTAAGGAAAATTACCAATGATGGCAAAATCTTTACCCGGCTCCACAAATTTCTCAAAAGCTAAGTTTAAAAAATCACCAGAAATAATTCGATCACCTAACAAAGGATATTTTTTTTCCAGAAAAGCAATCGACTCTCTGTCTATATCAATTACACTCAAAGCCATAGCTTGGTCTGTAACCATGAAATCGGTTAACACTCCCATTCCTGGGCCCACTTCCAATACATTCAGCACAGCTCCTTCTTTGATTTGAAGTGCCTTCACAATTTTATGGGCAATGTTTTTATCCGTTAAAAAATGCTGTCCTAAAAACTTTTTTGCCCTAACTTGCATGAAATTGGTTTTATTAATCCTGACAATTTTAATTAATTTGCGCTGAACTAGGAAATCAATTAAAATTGAATGCTAGCTAATCATCCTCAAAATATAGATTATGAACGATTCAGATAAAATAAAAATAGGTATAAGTATTGGTGATATTAACGGCATAGGCATAGAGGTTATGCTTAAAACCTTTTTAGATGCTCGGATTTTTGACCTTTGCACACCCATTGTTTATGGCTCTTCTAAAGCCACTTCCTTTCATCGTAAGTTATTAGGCATTCAAGATTTTAGTTTCAATATTATAAATGAAGCGCATCAAGCAAATGCTAAAAGAGCCAATTTAATTAATGTTTGGGCAGAAGAAGGAAAAATTGACATAGGCACCGGTACTGCCATTGCTGGTAAATACGCTTTTGATGCACTCGAAAAAGCAACCGAGGACTTAAAAGCCGGTAAAATTGATGCTTTAGTAACTTTACCTATCAACAAACATAGTATTCAAGAAGCGGGCTTCGCTTTCCCAGGTCACACAGAATATTTGCAAGACAAAGCAGAACAAAAAGATTCGTTGATGTTAATGGTCAGCAAGGAATTAAAAATTGGTGTTGCTACCGGACATATTCCATTAAAAGATGTGTCTTCGCATTTACATATCGAAAAACTCCACCATAAAATTACTTTATTAGCCAATAGCTTAAAATCAGATTTTGGGATCAGGAAACCCAAAATTGCGGTTTTGGGTCTTAATCCGCATGCAGGCGATAATGGCGCATTGGGTAAAGAAGAAGAAACCGTTATTATCCCTGCCATTCATAAAGCAAACAATCATCAACTAGTTGTTTTTGGACCTTATCCAGCCGATGGTTTTTTTGGCAAGCATAGCTACAGAGAATTCGACGCGGTATTAGCCATGTACCACGATCAAGGATTGATTCCTTTTAAGAGCCTCTCGTTTGATAATGGAACGAATTTTACGGCAGGCTTGCCATTTGTAAGAACCTCTCCAGCACACGGAACCGGATACGATATTGCTGGCAAAAACCTAGCAGACGAAAGTTCATTTAGAGAAGCCCTTTATTTAGCGATTGATATTGTGAGAAATCGTAAAATTCAGCAAGAAATTAGCGAAAATCCGTTAAAAATCCACCGATTAACGAAAGATAAGGGCGAATAATTGAAAAATGGCGCTAATCTGCTTTCATTATCCAATTAGTTTTTATACATTTGCGGGCTAATTAAAATTTGAAATTGAACAAGTTAAAACCTTTTTCTATTGTTTTCACAAGCCTAAAACTAGGGAAACATGATTTCGAATATAATATAGATAAATCGTTCTTTGACGAGTTTGATTATTCGCCAGTAAAATTGGGAGCATTAAAGGTAAACCTCTCGTTTAATAAACAAGAGACACTATTTGTGCTCGATTTCAAAATAACAGGCACCGTAAGTTTAACTTGCGATAGGTGTACCGACGATTTTGATTACCCAATGGAAACGGAAGAAAGACTAATTTTTAAGTTAGGGGAAGAGGAGTTTGAGCAATCTGATGAGGTAGTGGTTTTAGCCATTCACGAACATCAAATAAATGTAGCGAACTACATTTATGAGTTTATCATTCTTTCTGTGCCATTTGTGCACATCCATGCAGATTTGCCAAACGGTAATCCAGGGTGCAACAAAGAAACACTAGCCATACTTAGTAAATTGTCTGTCGAAAAATCAGCAGACCAACCAAATGAGGCCATAGACCCCAGATGGGAGGCGTTAAAGAAACTAACAGGAAAATAATTATTACCCTTTAAATTTGTAGCAAAATGCCACATCCAAAACGCAAAATCTCGAAATCGAGAAGAGACAAAAGAAGAACACATTACAAAGCAGAAGCACCTGCATTGGTAGTTTGTCAAACTACTGGTACAGTACACATGCCTCATAGAGCCTATAAAGTAGAAGGAAACTTATACTACAAAGGCAAAATGATCATAGAAAACGCTGCTAACTAACATTAATCACTCTCCTAATGAGAATAGGAATTGATATTATGGGTGGAGATTTTGCTCCTAAGGCTACAACCTTGGGAGCAATTTTAGCTTTAAATGAAGTCCCATCCGACTGTAGAATTGTCTTAATTGGTGACGAGCCAATGACTAAATCCATTCTTGCCGAAAACGGAGTGGACGCTAGTTTGTTCGACTTTATTCATGCAGATCAAGTTATCGAAATGGGAGAACACCCTACTCGCGCACTTTCTCAAAAACCAAATTCGAGTTTAAGTATTGGATTTCAAATGCTAAAAGAAGGCAGCATAGATGCCTTTGCAAGTGCAGGAAATTCTGGCGCCATGCTAGTTGGCTCTATGTTTAGCGTAAAAACTATTCCAGGAATGAACAGGCCTGCCATTTGCTCTTATTTACCAAAAGAGAATGGCGGTTTTGGGGTAATCTTAGACGTTGGCGCTAATGCCGATTGCAAACCAGAACTCTTAGTGCAATTTGCAATTTTAGGTTCTTTAGTTGCCGAAATTTTATTTGGAATTAAAAATCCGAAAGTAGGTTTGCTAAATATTGGCGAAGAAGCCGAAAAAGGAAACATACTCACACAAGCCACTTATCCGCTTTTAAAAGAAACAGCAAGTATTAATTTTATTGGAAATATCGAAGGCCGTGATTTATTTAACGACAAAGCAGATGTAATTGTTTGCGACGGATTCACCGGTAACATTGTATTAAAGCTATCAGAAACGTTTCATGATATGACTGCTGGAAAAGGGATGGATGCACCGTTTTTTGCTCGTTTAAATTACGAGAATTATGGTGGCAGCCCTGTACTTGGTGTCAACGCTCCTGTAGTGGTTGGCCATGGTATATCAAACGATATTGCAATTAAAAATTTGATTTTGCTTGCCAAAGAAATGGTAAGTACAAATTTGACAGAAAAAATTAAAGCGGCATTCAAGGAATAAACTAAATGAATAAAACTCGCGCAGCCATTACCGGAGTATTTGGATATGTTCCAGAATATGTTCTTACGAATAAAGAATTAGAAGTAATGGTAGATACCACCGACGAGTGGATTCAAACTAGAACTGGTATTCAAGAAAGAAGAATTTTAAAAGGAGAAGGTAAAGGCACCTCAGATATGGGCGCAGCAGCCGTGCTAGGTCTTCTTGCAAAAAAAGGAATCGATGCATCTGAAATTGATTTACTGATTTGTGCGACTACCACACCCGATATGCAATTTCCTGCAACTGCGAATATTATTACCGATAAAATTGGTGCTAAAAACGCTTTTGGTTTCGATATTAATGCGGCTTGCTCTGGATTTATTTATGCACTTACCACTGCTGCAAAATTTATTGAAACAGGTAGTTATAGAAAAATAGTAGTAGTAGGCGGCGATAAAATGTCCTCGATTATTAATTACGAAGACCGTACTACTTGTATTATTTTTGGCGATGGTGCCGGTGCAGTTTTATTAGAACCTTCGACTGATGGAAATGGAATAGTAGATTCGATTTTAAAAAGCGACGGCTCCGGTAGAATACATTTACATCAAAAAGCAGGTGGATCGGCAAAGCCGGCATCTCACGAAACAGTAGAAGCCAAAGAACATTACGTTTACCAAGAAGGCCAATCTGTTTATAAATTTGCGGTAACAAACATGGCAGAAGTTTCGGCAGAAATTATGCAGAAAAATCATTTAGTTGCCGACGACATTGCATGGCTTGTGCCGCATCAAGCAAATAAAAGAATCATTGATGCAACTGCTAGCAGAATGGGTATTGGAAGCGAAAAAGTAATGCTCAATATTCATAGATACGGAAATACAACGAACGGAACTATTCCATTGTGTTTATGGGAATGGGAAAGTCAATTAAAAAAAGGAGACAATATTATTTTGGCTGCTTTTGGCGGAGGATTTACATGGGGTGCCGTTTATATTAAATGGGCCTACAATACTAAATAGTTTTTAAAAATAAATTTAAAATAATCGATATGGATATTAAAGAAATACAAGAGCTCATCAAATTTGTAGCTAAATCTGGTGTAAGCGAAGTGTCTATTGACAGAAAAGATTTTAAAATAACAATTAAAGCGCAAGGCAATGCGCCTGCTATTGTAAACATGCAAGCGGCGCCTATGCCAATTGCAGCAGCACCTGTAGCAGCTGCAGCAGCAGCTCCTGCGCCAGTGGCTCCAGCAGCAAACGAAAACGCAAATTTAATTACCATTAAATCTCCAATGATTGGTACATTTTATCGTTCAGGATCTCCAGACAAACCTTCGTTTGTAAATGTTGGCGATAAAATTGGACCAGGAAATGTGTTATGCGTAATTGAAGCAATGAAATTATTTAACGAAATCGAATCAGAAGTGTCGGGTAAAATTGTGAAAATTTTAGTTGACAATGCTTCTCCGATTGAATACGATCAACCATTATTCTTAGTAGAGCCAATGTAATTTTTACATTGAAAATTTTACTACAATCGTTATTAAAAATTCAAAAGCTATTATGTTCAAAAAAATATTAATTGCAAATAGAGGGGAGATTGCCTTGCGAATTATTCGCACCTGTAAAGAAATGGGCATCAAAACCGTTGCTGTTTATTCTACTGCAGACCGCGATAGTTTACATGTTCGATTTGCTGATGAAGCTGTTTGTATTGGCCCCGCGCCGAGCAAAGATTCTTATTTAAGTATTCCGCATTTAATTTCTGCAGCCGAAATTACCAATGCCGATGCCATTCATCCTGGTTATGGCTTTCTTTCAGAGAACGCCAAATTCTCTCAGATTTGCCGTGATTATGGTATTAAATTTATTGGCGCTACTCCAGAACAAATTAATGGAATGGGCGACAAGGCATCTGCAAAAGATACGATGATTGCAGCTGGTGTGCCTACTATACCCGGTTCGGTAGGTTTATTGACAGATGTAAAACAAGGTATTACTGTAGCAAATGAAATTGGCTATCCAATTATTTTAAAAGCAACTGCAGGTGGTGGTGGAAGAGGTATGCGTATTGTTTGGAAAGACGAAGAGTTTGAAGGTGCATGGGATTCGGCTAGACAAGAAGCAGGCGCTGCATTTGGGAACGACGGTATTTATTTAGAAAAATTTATCGAAGACCCAAGACATATAGAAATTCAAGTGATCGGTGACCAATTTGGAAAAGTTTGTCATTTATCAGAAAGAGATTGTTCAATTCAAAGACGTCATCAAAAATTAGTAGAAGAATCTCCTTCTCCTTTCATGACGGCAGAATTGCGTCAGAAAATGGGTGAAGCAGCTATTAAAGGCGCCAAAGCAGTAAATTACGAAGGCGCTGGTACGGTTGAATTTTTAGTAGATAAGCACCGTAATTTCTACTTCATGGAAATGAATACCCGTATTCAAGTAGAACATCCAGTTACCGAAGAGGTAATTAATTTCGATTTAATTAAAGAACAAATTAAAGTGGCGGCAGGTATTGCTATTTCTGGCAAAAACTATGAGCCAGCTATGCATGCGATTGAATGCAGAATAAACGCAGAAGATCCATGGAATAATTTCAGACCTTCACCAGGTAAGATTACCAACTTTCATAGCCCAGGAGGCCACGGAGTGCGCGTAGACACCCATGTTTATGCTGGCTATGTAATACCTTCAAATTATGATTCTATGATTGCAAAACTGATTACCGTTGCGCAAACCAGAGAAGAAGCTATTTCTACCATGGAAAGAGCCTTGAGCGAATTCGTGATTGAAGGCGTAAAAACAACCATTCCATTTCACCTGAAATTATTAAAAGACCCCGAGTTTAGAGCGGGTAACTTTACGACAAAGTTCTTAGAGAGTTTTGATTTTTCAGAATAATAAAAAAAGCGAGTTTAGGCTCGCTTTTTTTATTGATAATTAATTGAGCTCATCTGAAATACTTTCCTAAATTTGAAATTCAATATGTCCGACTTTTTTAAAAAATTACGCAGTGCTACTAATCCAAATGCAGAGATGTCTTTCGTAGACCATCTAGAAGCATTGCGCTGGCATTTAGTAAGGTCATCGGCGGTGATCATTACATTGGCGCTAACTGCGTTTATGTATAAAGATATTTTATTCGATGTCATTATTTTTGGCCCAAAGAAAACTGATTTTTGGACCTATAGAAAATTATGTGAAATTTCTAATTACTATAATTTAGATGCCGGATTGTGTATCGATAAAATAAATTTCACCGTCATGAACAACACGATGGCTGGACAATTTAATTTACATTTAACTGCTGCATTCTATGCAGGTTTTATTATGGGCTTTCCTTATTTGCTTTTTGAGCTTTGGAATTTTATCAAACCAGGCTTGAGCAAAAAAGAAAGAAAGAACGCAAGCGGCTTAATTTTTTATGGTTCTTTTTTATTTTTAACAGGCATTTTATTTGGCTATTTTATAATTACGCCAATGTCTATTAACTTTTTAGGGAGCTACGAAATCAGTTCAGAAATTATTAATCAAATTACCCTAGATAGCTATCTCTCAACGGTAGCAATACTTACCATGGCAACTGGTTTGGTTTTTGAATTGCCAATTGTGATTTATTTCTTATCCAAGATTGGCATCATGACCCCAAAATTTATGCGCAGTAACAGAAGGATTGCATTCTTTTTAATTATTTTAATTGCAGCCTTTATTACACCCACGCCAGATGCGCCAACTATGTTATTAGTAGCTGCCCCGCTTTACTTATTATTCGAAATCAGTATTTTTGTTTCGGCTCGAGTAGCCAAAAGAAAAAAAATAGCAGACGATTTATTTTATCAAAACAACTAATATGAAAATTGCAATTGGAGGAGACCACGCTGGTTTCGAATACAAAGAAGTTTTAATTGAAATGCTAAAAGCCGATGGTCACGAAGTGAAAGACTTTGGTCCTTATAATTTAGACTCTGTAGACTATCCAGACTTTGTACATCCTGTGGCAAATGCAATTAACAACAATGAATTTGAAATGGGAATACTTATTTGCGGAAGTGCAAATGGAGTTGCCATTACTGCCAACAAACACAAAGACATTAGGGCTGCAATTTGTTGGGATAGCCCATTAGCGAGTCTTGCGCGTTCGCATAACGATGCCAATATATTGTGCATTCCAGCTCGTTTTGTAAGCATTGCACAAGCAAAAGAAATTACCGCTTTATTTATAAATACTGCTTTCGAAGGCGGTAGACATGCCAATAGAGTAAATAAAATTAATTGCTAATCCATTCGAATCAACCAAATGAAAAAAAGTATTTTCATAGGCATTGCCTTTAGCCTAAGCAGCATCGCTTTTGCACAGAAACCGATTAGTCCTTCAGATTTTGGAGAAAGTATCAATCCAAAAGATTTATACAAACACCTTTCGGTATTGGCTTCCGACGAATACCAAGGAAGAGAAACCGGACAAAAAGGACAAAAAGCAGCAGCCAATTATATTGCAAATGAATTTGACAGATTAAGATTAATGCCTGCTGGCAATGATCGTTTTTTTCAAACCTTCGACTTGGTCAAAAAAACATTAGCTGCTCGAAAATTAGTAGTTAACCAAGAACAATTTAATTTTGGTGACGATTTTTTCTGCGGAAAAAATATTAGCTATGTAAATTTTCAAAGCAACGAAATAGTTTTTGCTGGATATGGGATTATAGATAAAAAAAGAAATGACTTTAAAGACTATTATATCGAAGGAAAAGTAGTCGTGATATTAGCTGGGGAACCTAAAAATAAAAAAGGTCTTTATTTGCTGAGTAATAGTAAAGAAAAAAGTGAATGGTCTAATAAAAACAAAAAGATTGCTGCTATTCAAAAACTAAAGCCAAAAGCAATTTTAATAGTTGATGCAGACTATGCAAAGTTTGCGAAAAGTTATAAACACCAAATGGAAACGCCAAGTATGCAATTGGCAGAAAACATAAAAAAGGGACCAGAAGTAGAAAGCAAAGAAAAATCGATGAATGTTTGTCCTGTCATTACTATCAATGATAGCATTGCAACAGCCTTACTTGCGCCAAATAATAAAAATATAGATAAGCTTAGAAAAAAATATAGTAAGCGCAGAAGTGTTGATCCTTTCGTAATTAAAAGTACGCTTGCTGCAAATATTGTTTTTCTAGAGGAGCCATTCAATTCAGAAAATGTTATTGGTTATATTCCTGGCTCTGAAAGGCCAAACGAATTTGTTTACATCACTGCGCATTACGACCACATTGGTGTAATTGACAATGAAGTATATAATGGCGCCGATGATGATGGCTCTGGAACTGTTGGTGTGCTTG
This sequence comes from uncultured bacterium, assembly GCA_903838995.1. Classification (GTDB taxonomy): domain Bacteria; phylum Bacteroidota; class Bacteroidia; order Sphingobacteriales; family Sphingobacteriaceae; genus CAIKLP01. Next base: position 12,047 of record CAIMAP010000034.1, read on the forward strand.
AAATTGCAGAAGCATTTGCTTTGGCAAGAGCACAAGGTCAAGGACCAAAACGAAGCATCGTATTTATGACGGTAGCCGGAGAGGAAAAAGGATTATTAGGCTCACAATTTTACACCAGCAACCCTACCTTTCCAATAAATAATACCGTTTGTGATTTAAACATCGACATGATTGGCAGAATTGACGAAGCGCATAAAAAAGATACTAATTATATTTATGTAATTGGTTCGGATAAAATTAGTTCGGATTTACATGAAATAAATGAAAAAATGAATAGCTCTTATACTCATTTGAATTTAGATTATACATTCAATAGTCCGAGCGACCCGAACAGATTTTACTACAGAAGTGATCATTATAATTTTGCGAAATACAATATTCCGATTATTTTTTACTTTAATGGCGTACATGAAGACTATCACAAAGCAACAGACGAAATTTCGAAAATAAATTTTCCGATGCTGAGTAATAGAACAAAGCTTGTTTTTTATACCGCTTGGGAGATTGCCAATCGCGCAGAACCCTTGAAAAAAGACAAGAAAAACGATTTTGAAAATAACCGTTAAAAGCAATAATAAATTTATCATGAGTACGACTGCATCGCAATTTCAATCAAAAACAGAAGAGAAATCTTTTGATGCGTCGCATCGACAAAAAATTAAATTCAATATTGGCAAATACGATATCGCTGTTGCAAAAGGTCTTCCACAATTTGCTAACCTAGAAGCTGCTCGAAAAAAAGCACACCTTATTAAATGGAAAACAATTGAAAACCTTGATCGCTATCTTTTAGAGTTTGAGAGTAATTTCATCAGAAAAGGCGGAAAGGTTATTTGGGCAAACACAGTAGAAGAAGCACAAAAAGAAATTCTTGCTATTCTTAAAAAACACGAAACAAAAATGCTAGTCAAATCGAAGTCGATGGCTTGCGAGGAAATTGAGTTAAACGAATTTCTGGCAGCACACGAAATAGATTCGATAGAAACCGATTTAGGCGAATATATTGTTCAGCTACTAGGCCAAAAGCCATACCATATTGTAACTCCAGCAATGCACTTATCTAAAGAAGATATTGCCAAACTATTTCACGAAAAATTTGGTACTCCTTTAGATGCAAGCCCCGAGGCACTCACACTCAAAGCAAGAGAATTGCTGCGCGCAAAATATACCACAGCAACAGCCGGAATAACTGGGGCTAATTTTTTGATAGCCGATACTGGCAGTATTTCCATTACCGAAAACGAAGGAAATGCCAGACTAAGTACTACTTTTCCAAAAGTACATATTGCCGTTGTTGGTATTGAAAAAATTATTCCCTCTATAAAAGATTTAGATTTGTTCTGGCCATTGTTAAGCACCCGAGGTACTGGCCAACAAATGACCGTTTATAATTCTATTTTAAATGGGCCAAAAAAATTAGGGGAAAGTGATGGCCCAGAAGAAATGTATGTGGTGCTATTAGACAATGGCCGCAGTAATTTACTAGCACAAAAAGACCAGCGCCAAGCTTTGTATTGCATTCGATGTGGCGCATGCTTAAATGCTTGTCCTGTATATAAAAATATTGGCGGTCACAGCTACGACACAACCTACAGCGGTCCAATTGGCAGCATCATTACTCCTCATTTAAAGGGAATGGAAGAATTTAAACACTTGAGTTATGCTTCAACTTTATGTGGCAATTGCTCCGAAGTGTGTCCAGTAAAAATTGATATTCACAAAGTGTTATTATATAATAGAAGAGATGCTGTAGCGCAACATATCTACCCAAAAACCGAAAAAATAGCTTGGTTTTTTTGGAAGCAATCTATGCTACACCGAAATTTAATTGACCTATTTACTGGCAAATGGAAAAGCTATTTTGTGCGTAAATTATTTGCGCAATCTTGGGGTAAAAGAAGAGCATTGCCAATATTTGAAGAGCAATCATTTGCACAGCTTTGGAGAGCTAAAACAAATCCAAAGAAAAAATAACATTAAATTATTTTTAAAATGAAATTCGAACGCAACAACTGTTCCAACGAATTATTAATTGCGCTTTATCAGCAAATTTTAAAGCCAAGAATGATTGAAGAAAAAATGTTGATTTTACTCAGACAAGGTAAAATTGGCAAATGGTTTTCGGGTATTGGCCAAGAGGCCATATCTGTTGGCTCTACCATGGCCTTAGATGCTTCTTCTTATATTTTACCCATGCACCGAAATCTTGGTGTATTTACTTCAAGAAATATTCCACTTGCCAAATTAATTGCGCAGTTTCAAGGTAAATCGACTGGCTTTACCAAAGGCCGTGATCGATCATTTCATTTTGGCACTCAAGACTATAAAATTATTGGTATGATTTCTCACCTGGGCCCACAATTGGCCTTGGCAGACGGCATTGCCCTTGCAGATAAATTAACGAATGCCGCAAAAGCCACCCTTGTATTTACTGGCGACGGCGCAACAAGTGAAGGCGATTTTCATGAAGCACTTAACGTAGCAGCGGTTTGGAATTTGCCCGTTATTTTTGTGATAGAGAACAATGGTTATGGACTTTCCACTCCTGTATCTGAACAATATAAATGCGAAAATCTTGCAGATAAAGGTATTGGTTATGGTATAGAAGCGATTCAAATTGATGGCAATAATATTTTAGAAGTTTACCAAACCATAAAACATTACGCAGATAGTATTAGCAGTCATCCCAGACCCATATTAATTGAATGTAAAACTTTTAGGATGCGTGGCCACGAAGAAGCTTCTGGTATCAAATATGTGCCTAAAGATTTATTGGAATTTTGGGCAGCAAAAGATCCAGTGGAAAACTATGAACAATTTCTTTTATCAGAAAAAATTATTGACGAAGCATTTATTTCGAATTTAAAGTTAAGTTATAAAGAAGAAATTGATGCAGCTGTTATTCAAGCATTCAACGACCCATCTGTTAGCATATCTTCGGAAACAGAGTTGCAAGATATGTATGCTCCTGCTACGGAACAGATTGTTGCAACATCAGATAATAAATCAAACAAAAGATTTTTAGATGCTATTTCGGATGCCATGCGTCAAGCCATGCGTAAACATTCGAATTTAGTGATCATGGGACAAGACGTTGCAGAATATGGCGGTGCGTTTAAAATTACGGAAGGTTTTGTTGCTGAGTTTGGAAAAGAAAGAGTGCGCAATACCCCACTTTGCGAATCCGCAATTGTAGGTGCAGCAATGGGCTTAGCCATTAACCACCACAAAGCAATCATGGAAATGCAATTCGCAGATTTTGCTACGGTTGGCTTCAATCAAATCATTAACAATCTTGCTAAAACTTATTACAGATGGGGACAAGCAGTTGATGTAGTAGTTCGTATGCCAACAGGTGCGGGCACTGGCGCTGGGCCATTCCATTCGCAAAGCAACGAGGCTTGGTTTACCAAAACACCAGGCTTAAAAGTTGTTTATCCTGCATTCCCATCCGATGCAAAAGGTTTGCTTGCCAGCGCCATAGAAGATCCAAATCCGGTCATGTATTTCGAACATAAATTTTTGTACCGTGGTATTTCGGAAGAAATTTTAGACGATTACTATACCACCCCTATTGGAGAAGCCAAACTAATTAAATCTGGAAATAAAGTTTCGATTATTACCTATGGCTTAGGCGTGCATTGGGCTTTAGACTATCTAAATGAAAATCCAACTATTGATGCAGATTTAATTGACCTAAGGAGTTTGCAACCTTGGGATAAAAACGCAGTCGAACAATCTGTGCGAAAAACGGGTCGTGCATTTATTTTACACGAAGATACTTTAACGAATGGATTTGGCGCAGAACTAGCTGCGCATATAGCAGAACATTGTTTTAGCTTTTTAGATGCACCAGTGATTCGCTGTGCAAGCCTAGACACCGCCATTCCAATGGATAAAGGATTAGAAGATAATTTTTTAGCGAAAGCAAGAATTGGGGAAAAACTAAATGCGCTTTTAAATTATTAAAAATTATTTTTGAATTGCTTGTACAAAGTCGCCAACAATTAAACAAGACTCTTCTAGCATAAAATCAAAAGCTTTCTCGGCTTTAGGCTTAGGGTCACCTTTCTTAATTGGCGCAAGTCCTCTTGCAATTCTTTTTTCATTATCCCTCGCTAAACTTTCCGCTTCTTTTTCGTCTCTTTCTTTTTTAGCTATCACTTCATTCAAGGTTGCTGAAGTTTCTGCATCACGCAGTTTTAATTCTTTAATGTCTGCTAGTAAATGTTCGAAATCTTTATTTCCTTTCATTCTTTTATCATGCTTCTCCACTAATACTCTTTTAACAGGAGCTATGTTTGCTAAAGTTTTGTAATTGCTTCGCTTAATCTCATCCCATGGTAAAGCAGAAGGTTCGGAACTTTCGCCATATTTATCGGCAGAAAATACCATTGGAAATGCAATGTCGGGGCTTACCCCTTTATGCTGAGTAGAACTGCCATTGATGCGATAAAACTTTGCGATAGTCAAATTTATTTGTCCAAATTTATTGGTATTACCAATTACTTTAGAAGCACTTTCGCCCATCATTTGATCTAAATCTATCGAATTTTGTACTGTGCCTTTTCCATAACTTTGTGTACCTATAATAATTCCTCTGCCATAATCTTGAATTGCTGCCGCAAAAATTTCGGATGCAGATGCACTGAATCGATCTATTAATACTGCCATTGGACCGTCCCATAAAATACTTGGATCATCGTCTTCCCCTATTTCAATTTTGTTTTTAGTATCGCGCACTTGTACAACAGGGCCTTGCTTTAAAAATAATCCAGTTAAATCAATGGCTTCCATCAAAGAGCCACCGCCATTGCTTCTTAGGTCAAAAACAATAGCATCAACTTTTTCAGATTTTAAAGAATCAATAATCAATTTAACATCACGAGTCGTGCTTTTATAATTTAAATCGCCTGCTTGATACGCTTTAAAATCAGCGTAAAACGCGGGAATATCAATAATGCCAATTTTTATATCCTTACCATTTGATTGTATGGTTTTGATTTCCTTTTTGGCAGATTGATCTTGCAAAACAATTTTCTCTCTTACAATAGAAATAATTTTTGGACTGGCAATGTCTTGCCCTTTCGAAACAATTTTTAGTCTAACAGTAGTGCCTTTGGCACCTCTAATTAATTGAATTGCGTTATCTATTCTCCAGCCTACAATGTCTACAAACTCTCCATCTCCTTGTGCTACTGCAATAAATTTATCGTCTATTGCAATTTGTCCAGATTTATCTGCAGGGCCTCCAGGCACAACAGCAGCAACCATCACAAAATCATTTTCAAACTTTAAAGTAGCGCCAATCCCTTCCAAAGATCTTGCCATATCAATGTTAAATTTTGCAGCATTATTTGGATTGAAATAATTTGTGTGCGGATCTATAGATTCGGTATAGGCGGTCATTAGAGATTGGAAGGCGTCGTAACTCTCAATCTTAGTAATCTGCGAAAGTAAATTTTCGTATCGTTTTTTTAAAGTCTCTTTACTTTTCGCTTCGTCTGTACCAGCTAATTTTAAATTCAGTAAATCATATTTTAATCTTTGCAACCAGTAGGCGTCCATCTCTGCTTGAGTTTGCATGAATGGTAATTTTTCTCTATTGTACACCAAAGATTCGTTTTTTGTAAAATCAAATGCCATTGTTGGCAATTGCGCAATCATGAATTGAATTCTATTAACATACCTTTCCAAGTAAACATTAAACATATGGTATGCGGGTTCTAAATCTCCCGTCACCATTTGGTCATCCATTAAATCTCTATTTTCTTTAAATTCATTAACCTCTTTTTCGAAAAAATAAACCCGGTTATCATCTAAAGATTTTAAATAATTATCAAAAATTAATCGTGATAAAGAATCACCAATTGGCACTTTTTTATAATTGTAATTTGCAATCAAACTCGCTACTTGTCTGCTCACTTCTATTTGTTTTTCGTCTGGATGTAAAACTTTAATAGTGGTATCTGGAGCGCAATAAGAAAATGCGGTTAAGCTTAAAATGGCTAACACGCTGGTAATGCTAAATAACTTCATAGATTTACTGATCATCTTGCAAATTAAAAAAATAATTAAAGTAATTTTAAGAAAAAATAAGCTTTATGCTAAAATTACTGTTACAATCGAATTATTTTTAATTTAGCGAAATGACCTTGCTCCCTGCAGATTTTATTAAAAAAATCGAACAACAGTTTCCCGACCAAGCTAGTGCAATCATCACTGCGCTAGATCAACCTGCTCACACTTCAATTAGGCTAAACCCGAGTAAAGCTAGCTCAAACCCTTTTGAAAATACTAGCCCAATTTCTTGGGCCGATAAGGCTTTCTTTTTAGCAGAGAGACCTTCATTTACTTTTGATCCACTCTTTCACGCTGGTGCATATTATGTTCAAGAAGCAAGTTCTATGTTTATTGCAGAAATATTTAAGCAACAGGTAGACACCAACAATGCCATAAAGGTATTAGACTTATGCGCAGCCCCAGGTGGAAAAAGCACCCATATTTTATCTTTAATTACTGCCGATAGTATTTTAATTGCCAACGAGACTATTGCTCAACGCGCAAATATTTTAGCCGAAAATTGTACCCGTTGGGGGAATGCAAATGTGATTGTTTGCAATAATGACCCAGCACATTTTTCCGATTTCGAAAATTGTTTTGATGTAGTGGTAATAGACGCACCTTGCTCTGGCGAGGGTATGTTTAGAAAAGACCCTGCCGCAAGATCGGAATGGAATGAAGGAAATGTAAAACTCTGTAGCGCAAGACAGCAAAGGATCTTAGAAGAAGCAACAAAATTAGTGAAGCCTGGAGGAATACTGATTTATAGCACTTGCACCTTTTCAGAAGAAGAAGATGAAATGCAAATCTTACCACTGATTAGCAGTGGGGACTGGGAATCGTTGGCGATGAATTGCGCTGCTTTTCCAGAAATTACCATTAGTAAACATGCCAATATACACGCCTATAAATTTTTACCCCATCAAAATAAAGGCGAAGGATTTTTTGTAACTGCAATTCGAAAATCAAGTAATATTGCGGAGGGAAATTGGCCAAGGCTTTCAAAGAAAATTAATTTCGCAGACAAAAAATCCAAGGCCATTGCAGCACAATACCTGACGGCCAAGGATCCAGAATTTATTGTACATCAAGATCAATTACTTTTTATTCCAAAAGAAATTAGTGCACAAATGCTGGGTGTATTGAATACAAAATTACATATTAAAAAATTCGGAACTGAAATTGGCCAATTAATTCGAGAAGAGCTGATTCCCTCGCAGGCATTGGCGATGAGCAATTACCGCTCCGATATTCTTCCAAGTATTGAATTAAGTTATGATGATGCTATTTTATTTTTACAAAAAAATGATATGCCATCGCAAGGAAACGCGAAAGGTTGGCATTTAATGAAATATAAAAATTACGCGCTAGGATGGGCAAAACTATTGGGCAATAGGATCAATAATGCTTACCCAAAAGAATGGAGAATCAGAAAACAAGAAAATAGTTAAAGTAGTTTTTCGATAATCGCTTCTACACTTATACCTTCTGCCTCAGCTTTATAATTTCGCACAATTCTATGACGGAGCACGGCAGTTGCTACTGCTTTTACATCTTCGATGTCGGGTGAAAATTTTTGATGAATGGCTGCATGACATTTAGCTCCCAAAACTAAAAACTGACTTGCTCTAGGGCCTGCGCCCCAAGATAAGTATTTGTCGGCCTCTGGGCTTGCACCTGTTCTTCCAGGTCTTGTTTTAGCAACTAATGAAACTGCGTATTCAATTACATTATCTGCAACAGGTATACTTCTAACTAATTTTTGGAAATATAAAATTTGTTCCGCATTAATAATTTTTTTCAAATCAACTACCTTATTGCTTGTCGTGTTTTTAACAATATTTAATTCCTGTTCGAAACTTGGATAATCTAACCAAACATTAAACATGAATCGATCGAGCTGTGCTTCGGGTAATGGATATGTTCCTTCTTGTTCTATGGGGTTTTGTGTGGCTAAAACAAAAAATGGAGAAGGTAGGCTATGGTGAACGCCTGCAGCAGTTACTGCACGTTCTTGCATAGACTCTAATAATGCGGCTTGCGTTTTAGGCGGTGTTCTATTAATTTCGTCTGCTAAAATAATATTAGAAAAAATAGGGCCTTTAATAAACTTAAAGGTTCTGTTTTCGTCCAAAATTTCTGAGCCGGTAATATCCGATGGCATTAGGTCGGGTGTAAATTGAATTCTATTATAACTTAAATCTAACACCTGCGCAATGGTTTGTACCAACAGTGTTTTCGCTAATCCGGGCACACCCACTAATAAACAATGCCCATTACTAAAAATAGAAATTAAGACTGCTTTTAAAACTTCATCTTGGCCAACAATTACTTTTCCAACTTCTTTGCTTATCTCTTGATAGCTTTTCGCTAATGCTGCTACTGCTTCTACTTCCGACTTATACATATTATTTATCGACTTGTTTTCCTTTTGATGCTGCTGCAAACCATTTATCTAATGCAGGGCAATAATTAAAATCTTCTGAAATTTTGATAAAAGTACTGGCTCTTTTTTTATCAAACCAATCCTCCATTGTTTTGTTTTGCTTACTACTCAAAGCGGCTTGTTGGATTTTTTGATAATCATCTTTTAAATTTGCACGATGGGGCTCTGTTTTAGAAATAAATTGCACCATACGATAAGCCTGCTCGCCGCTCGGAAGCGTAAATAAAGTAGGCTGCGAAATTTCACCCACTTTTAAATTCTCAATTGCAAAATATAAATTAGGATCTAATTGATCTGTAGGAATTTTGGTGCTACCGTCTTGCGCGTTTTGCAACATGCCTCCGTTTCTTTTAGTAGCATCGTCATCGGAGTGTTTTGCTGCTACATCTGTAAATTTAAGCTGGTTGGCAATAAGCAAAGTATACAAACTGTCTAAATCCGACTTAGCTTTTCTTAAGTCCGATGATTTGGTACTTGGCTTAATTAAAATATGACGCACATTTACTTGTTCCCCTCTTCGCTCCACTAATTGAACAATATGAAATCCGAATTCAGTTTCTACTATAGCAGATAACTCCCCTGGCTTGAGCTTAAAAGCGACCGCTTCAAATGCTTTCACTAAAGCCCCTCTACCAACAAAACCAAGCTCTCCACCACTTTTAGCGGAGCCGTCTTGTGAATATAAAATAGCAAGTGTTGCAAAGTCTTCTCCTTTTGCAACGCGTGCTCTTAACTCTTCTAATTTATCTTTAGCCTCTGTTTTAGATGCCAAACTTATTTCGGGTTTTTTTACGATTACTGCAATCTGCACTTCCTTATTAAAATACGGTAAGCTATCTAAAGGGATTTTATCATAAAAATTTTTGATTTCGTTTGGGGTAATCGTTACTCCTCTAGTAATTTGAGACTGCATATTTTGAGCCATAATTACTGATCGAACATCCTCTCTTAAATCCGATTTAAATTCAATGACCGACTTGCCTAAAAATTGTTCTAGTTTTTCTTGAGATCCAATTTGAGAAATAAAATAGTTTAGTCTTCTATTTAACTCATCTTCTACTTGCCCTTCGCTTACTTCAATACTGTCTAATTGCGCTTGGTTTTGTAATAATTTTTGAGTGATCAAGGACTCTAAAATTTGACATTTCAATTCGGGTTTATTGGCATAGCCTTGCGCAATATATTGCGCAAATTGTCCATCAACATCGGATTGTAAAACAATATTCTCTCCAAGCACCGCAATTATTTTATCGGCAATTTTATCTTGTGCATTTGCACTAAAATTAATTACCAACAGGAGGATAAAAAGGATAATACTTTTTCTTGTGTTCATTTTCTTATTATTTTTCATCCAAATTAATTTCTATGTCTTTATCTGCAATAGCCTTTTGATAAACCCCTTGTTCCATACTATTGATTAAGACTAACTTTCTTTTATTGATAATACTATTCCTAATATTATCGATTTCGAATGACAATGGAGATGTTTCTTCTCTGTACATGAAATCTTTTATAAAAACCAGGTAAATAAAGTTAGCATCTGCAAATTCTAAGCGTTTACCCGTTTGTAAAATGGCGTCTTCCGAAAACTTACCCAATGGTATTTTAGATTGTAAATCATCTAGGTACTGCCATGCGGTATCTGCAAAAAGATAATCACTGGCAAATTGCATGCAATAAGTTTCTAAGTCTGCTTTATCTCTAGGCCTAGCAGAATTAAACCATTTCTTTACCAAAGTTAATTGAGCCGCATTTTTTGGCAGCTTTATAAAGGATGCCTTCACAATACTCTTCTTTAACTCAAAATTATCTTTATTGTTATTATAAAAATCAAGTAATTCTTTTTCCGAAACAGTTGTGTCTAATTTTTGTGCTACTAACTGCTCTTCGTAGGCATAAATAACCAAAGAGTTTTTATAGTTTGCCAATTGTAATTCGATAGCTGCTTGATCTAAATTAGCATTATCTATAGCCTGCTTTAAAATCACTTCTTGTTTTACCCAATTTTCTACATAGGCTTTAACAATCTCGATGCTATCGTTTTTGGAAGTACCTTTTGGAACAATATTAATTAAATCCGAAGGAAGTAATTCTTTATCAAAAACGCGCGCAATTGGTTTTTCTTTAGCACCGATAAAACTTGCGACATAATCGCATGCACTCAAGCTCAATAAAAGTAAAAATCCAATTACGCGCATTATTTATTAATTTATTTAGCAAACAAAGTGCGGAACACAGCGTCGTCTACTTGTACCGGATATTTTTGTTTTAAAATACCAATCCATTCTTTCTCTAATTTATTCTGATAGTCTGCTGTAACAGTTCCTCTTACTTCGTTTAAGGCTTTGGTTTGTGCGTTTAATTTAGCATTTACCTTTACAAATACAACCGTGTTATTTGCAACAATATTTGGGGTCACACTCTTTTTCCAAACGATGCCATCAATAATTGCGTTCTCCCCTTTTTCAAACTTATCCGATTTGATAGCTAAGTTAAGCGGGTTGCTTTTGTTTATTCTTCTTAACAATGAATCTTCGGTAATTTTTTTATTCTTGATAATTTTACGAACATCATTTGCAATGGCTTCGTTAGCGCAAGTATAAATTTTAGCATCTAAACGATCTGCCCATTGATAGTTTGCTTTATTTTGTTCGAAAAATAATTCTAAACCAGCGGTATCTTTTACAGCAGCAGACCAAACCTTTTGATCTGTTAATTCGAACAATAGAATTCCATCTCTATATTCTTCCATCAAAGTTTTAAACTCTGGATATTTTTGATCTAACTTGTTCTCTTCGTAATCTAATAATGTTTTATTCACAAAATTATCATAGGCGTCTTTTTTAGCCTTAGGCATATTATCCTTAAGCATATTAAACTGATATTGGGTTAGATAATCTGCATAATCAGCTACCGTGTAAACCGTCGCACCTATAGTAAAAATTGGGTCTTTAGGGTTTATAGTTTCTGCCTTTTTGAAAGCACTAAATGCTAGTGCAGAATCTGCTTTTGAATAGAATTTCTTCAATGAAGCCGGTGTTTCAATAAAGCTATACTCCTTTTTTAATTTAACAATAAAAGATTGCTTGTTAATGTCTGCTCTAGAATCACGACTTATCTTCGCTTTGATATCTGCTTTAGCTGCATCAAATGTTGGCAATGATTTGCGCTCTATTAATTTTACAATATGCCATCCGTAAGATGTAGTAAAAGGTTTGCTATAATCATTTACATTTTTAAGGGCAAAAGCTTCTGATTCAAATTCGGGTACCATTTTACCTGTACCAAAAACCGGCAATATGCCACCATTTTTCGCTGAACCTTTATCTTCTGAATATTGCTTTGCAAGATCTTCGAATTTTTGTCCACTTGTAAGCATTTTATAAACTTCGTTGATCTTATTTTGGTTTCTTAGCGAATCTTCTTTGCTAAGTTTTGCAGTAGCTCTCAACATAATATGTGCAACTTTTACTTCGCCTTGAGCTGGTCTTGAATCAACTACTTTTACAATATGGTAACCGTATTTTGTTCTAAATGGCATAGTTACTATTCCTTGCTTTGCTTTGTAGCAAGCATTTTCGAAAGAATATACCATTGCAAAAACACTAAAAAATCCTAAATCTCCTTTGTTGGTTTTGGCACTAGGGTCTTCTGAAGATTCCATTGCAACTTTTCCAAAGTCTTCTTTTTTCTCTAGTATTTTTTTGCGAATAGCCATAATTTTATTGTAAGCTGCAAGCGTGTCTTTTGCGCTAGCATCTTCTTTGCAATTAACTAAAATATGACTTGCTCTAATTTCTTTTTTAGAACGATCGTAAGCTTCGTTGATTAATTGTTCCGTAACTTCTTTATCTGTTAAGTATGGCGCAGCTAATTGTTTGCGATAGCCAGCAAGTTCTTTTTTAAACGAAGCTGCAGTGTCCATACCAAAACTTTTAGCCTCTATTACTTTTAATTTAAAGTTGATGTATAAGTCTAAATACTCTCTTACTGTTTTCTCATCTGGACTAGCCGCCAATTTTGAATTGTTCTTTTTGAAAACATTTTCAAATTCTTGCTTGCCTACTTTGTCGTTACCAACCGTCATGAGGGTGTTGGTATTTTGCGCAAATGCACCGAATCCAAATAGCATTATTGCTGCTGAAAAATAAATTTTCTTTGACCAAGTTAAATTCTTCATAAAAATTATAAAATTAAAATTTTTGATTTAGGTTTGTTTTAGGTTCGCTAATTTAGGACAATTTTCAATTGTTTCAACGAATTTAAGGCAGCAATTGGTATGTAAATTAAAAAAATGATACTTTTACAGCTCAAGCTATGCAAAATCCACTTCTTTCCACTAATTCAGCCGTTTTAACAGCCCTTTTAGGCTCAGACGTTTATCATATAGCCGAAGCCACAAGTCAATCGGAGCAAGCTAGCCTAATTGCTAATGAGCCGATATTAGAAAAACAAGCAATTGCCACCGAACCATCCATAACTTCGCAACAAGAAGCGATGCGCTCTTCTGAACAAGCACCAACTAATGTACATTACAATTACCTTGGGGAGAACAATAAATATATTTTAATTCTGATAGACCAGCCATTAAAAAGTGAAATTATAAGCGCAAAAGATTTACTGCTCTTAGAGAAAACTTTGGCTGCGCTCAAACTAGAACTGAGAGATGTTGCCATTGTTAATTTACAACAATGCGAAGCACTTCATTTTAAATCCTTAAAAGAATTTTTTAGTTGCAATAAGGTACTGGGGTTTGGTGTCGAATTAGCTAAAATTGGTATCGAAAAAGAAGTCCCTATCAATACGGTATTTCGAATCGAGGACTGCCCGTTTTTATTAGCAAGCTCTTTAGAAGAACTCAGCAACAACCAAGCACAAAAAGTAATTTGGTGGTCGGCAATGAAATCTATTTTTTAATTTCGCAATTTATTGGCAAGCAATCGTCCAATCATTTTTAAATGATTGAATCCGTTTTTTACATAGCCAAAATGAAAATTTAATACTTCGTAGCGTTCTTGCAAACCCTTTAGCTGATTGGTTTGCGACATACCACCATCCAAAAATTTTGAAATAACCAAGCCGGTATTGCAAACCATTTTTGCTTGTTTTAAACAGCGAATAAGCCAATCGATATCTGCCGAAATGAGATACTTTATTTGATAAGAAACGGCAATAGTTTTTTTCACAAAAACAGATTGGTGACAAACTACCATTCCCATTTGCATACTTTGCCACGAGAGACTGTTGGGTGGTCGCAATCTTCTGTTTCTTAAAATCTCGCCTTGTTCGTTGGTGATGATGGTATCACCATAATAAACATCGGCATTTTCATTATTTAGAAATACTTTTTCAATGGTATCGTCTGCAAAAAACTCATCGCCCGAATTCAAAAAAATAAGATAGCTTCCATTTGCTTTTTCGATGCCTTTATTCATGGCATCGTAAATTCCATGATCTTTCTCCGAAAGCCAATAAGCAACACCGTTTGGAAAAGATTTTACAATTGCAAGTGTTTGGTCTTTTGAAGCACCATCTATGATTACATGTTCTATATTTTTCGCAGTTTGATTTGCAACCGAACGCAAGGTGCGTTCAATAAGCTGTTCGCTATTGTATACCACCGTAATAACAGACACCAATGGGTGACTTGCTATTTTTGAATTTTCCGAAAATCTTAAACCGCCTTCTTGCATATCAAAAAAAACCCCCGGATGCAATCGGAGGGTGTAAATATTTTTTTGCTAAAATTATTTATTAGGTTTTCTAGCTTTAAATTTCTTTGCGTCTTGCGATCCTAATCTAACCATCGCACAACGGAATCCGATGTCTGATGTAGAAGCATCTTCATCCATGAATCTGCGAACGCCAGGATTCAAGAAATAAGCACGATCATTCCAAGATCCACCTTTGTATACTCTTGCTTTATCATTGATCATGCTAGTTACACCATAAGCATACATAGACTCATCGTCAATGTCACCGCGTTTATCAGGGCTTGCGTATGCATCGTAATCAACCACTCTTTTTACATGTCCTAAACTATCTTTCTCTGCAATGTTTCCATCGGCATCCGAAGCTGGTTTAGTATATACGTTTCCACGGAATGGATTGAAATCACTTTTATCTTCTGGAGATAAAGGACGGTAAACATCCATCACCCATTCACTCACATTTCCAGCCATATTATATAAACCAAAATCGTTAGGAACAAATGCCCTTACCGGACCAGTAATGTCGTAACTATCATTTAAGTAACCAGCAACACCCATGTTATCTCCACGACCTCTCTTATAATTGGCATACATAATACCTTTTCCTTTTCCTTCTGGATCACGCGTAGTTAAACCATTCCAAGCATAAAGTCTTTTTTGATTTACATTTTCGAATTGCGAATTTCCTTTCAATGCTTTTGCCGCGTATTCCCATTCTGCCTCTGTTGGCAAACGGTAATTAGGCAATAAAATACCGTCTTCTAAACGCACACGACGAGTTGGTTCTCCATTAGGATCTAAGTTTTTCAAATTCTTTTTAACCATACCTTCGTATTGGCCAGAAAGATAAGCTTGTGTGTTGAAGTTATCTTCGTTCACTTGATTAGGATTGTCTTTTAAGATTCCTTTCTCAATTAAAATTCTTTCGTTTACGCGATCGGTTCTCCAAGCGCAATACTCATTTGCTTGAGTCCAAGAAACGCCAACTACTGGATAGTTTTTGTATGCTGGATGGCGTAAGTAGTTATCTACATAAGGCTCATTAAATCCAAGTGGATTTCTCCAAGCTAAAGTATCTGGTAATGCTTTTTCATATACTTCAGGATAATCTGCACCATATACTCGCTTTAACCAATATAAATATTCGCAATAGTCCACGTTTGTTACTTCAGTTTCATCCATATAAAAGGAAGAAATAGAAACTCTTCTTTCGTAATTATCATTATCGAAAGCTAAATCTTGCTCCATAGAACCCATTACAAAAGTTCCGCCTTCTATGAAGACTAAACCTGGGCCTGTTGCTTGTTCTGCGTCTTTGTAAACTTGAAAGCCACCGTTCTTTTTGTCGTTGTATTTCCAGCCTGTTCTTGCTGATTTCTCAGAACATGATGAAACAGTAACTAGTATACCTGCCATCAAAAAGTAAACAGAAAAATTGATTAATTTTTTCATCTGTATGTTATTTTATTTGTTTTGCTTTCTCTGGCATATTGCCAAATAAGCGGTGTTGAATTAAGATTTAACGAAGTAAATATATTTATTATTATTTAAAAACTTAGAAAGAAGGGCAATTTACACGCTTGTAATTTTTACCCTTAGCCCTCGAAGGTGGTTGTTGCAATTGGATTGACAATGAAAACTCATGCGCGCCAGAAGCGGAAGCCCTTAACTCTGAAGTAATGATATCATAGCTATAACCAAATTTGTAAATATCGTATTTAAAGCCTACTAAGCCAATAAAAGAATCGCCATTTACAAAACTAGAACGATACCAAGTACCTGCTACAACAGGGCCTCTGTTATAATACATACCAATATTCAACTGACTATTAGAGCCCTGTTGTTGGTATAATATATTTGGCGAAATAGAGGCATTGTATTGTCTTTTACCTACTGGAATAAAACCTCCAGCATGTATAGTGTATTTGCGAGGCAATGGGGAATTTCCACCATCAAAAGACTGATTTGGCTCTGTTAAATGATCTATCGAGAAACCGCCAAAAAAGTTCTCAGAAAATAAGATGGCGCCTGTTCCAAAATCTAAATAGCTGGCATTTAAATTACCTGCTGAAGGGTCGTTTGTAGTATAAATTGGTGTTCCTTGTGCATCGTAACCCCAAATTAAATTATTGGTATTCACCGAATTGGAAGAATAAGAAGTGGAAATTGCTGGCTTAATCATTACTTTTCTGTTTACTTTTAAATTGTAAGAGTAAACTGCAGTAATTCTGGTTGCTTTAAAAACACCATTTGCTTGATTATCATTTGCGACCATAATTCCAATTCCACCATTTAAATTTGGCATATATTGATCGTAAGAAAAAGCGGTATTTCGGTAAGCTTTATTAATTCCTGGCCATTGATTACGGTGGTTTAAAATAACCCTAGGTCCATCTGCAGTACCTGCAAAACCGGGGTTTAAGTAAAGTGGCGCTGCGTAAAACTGCGAATAATGAGGGTCTTGCGCTTTAACAACTGTTAAGGCTAATAAACCAAAAAATAATAATCCTAATTTCTTTTTTAACATAGGTAAAAACAATTTTAGAATATCTGCTATTCTAAGTCAGAACATCAAATATAGATAAAATATTTATTGAATAAAAATAGGCAATTTTATAGACTAATATCCGTTTAAACAGGAATTTTAATGAAATTTGGGGGCATTTGTTAGAAATAGCCTTATTTTTACTACCTATCGCAAAATGAAAATCAAGAAATACCTCTTTTTTTGCCTTTTTTTAGGCTTTTCTGCTCAATCGGGTTTAACCATGGCTCAGCAGTTAAACTCCTATAAGCTAAATTGGCGTGTCAACGAGTTCGCAGACGTCAAAGCGCAATCTCAAAAAGTAGAGTTATTTGACGATGCCATTTTTGATGTGCAAATGCAACATATGCCTATTTGGAATAAAAAGTTTGCTGGCAATTTTACCGATGCTGTTTTAATCAATCCCATTTACGAGCCTGCTGCCATCGCATACGAAAACACGATAAGCACGCAATTAACTTCGGCAGCAAGTATTCATGCTGCGGTTGTTTTCGAAAAGAAAACTCCTTCTTTACTCGTTACTATTATTCCATTGAGAAAAAATAGCCAAACCGGAAAAATTGAAAGACTTGTTTCTTTTGACATAAAATTACTTACTAGTGGAGTAATTAAAAATGCTTTAAATACTAGGAATTACGCCGAACATTCTGTTTTAAAAAATGGGACATGGAATAAA
>CAIMAP010000035.1 GCA_903838995.1 uncultured bacterium
AAATGATTTTCAATATGCAAGCGGAGATACCTTATCTGTTATAGAATTTGGTCAGTCTGCAGCAGCCTATTTTTACTTACAAAACGATACATTAACCCTTACGAGAAGCTATATAGAAGGAAGTATAGACACTTATATTCGAAAAAAATAAAACAAATGCGCTAATCTTTTTGTCTTAGTAATATATTAACAGTAAATGGAGAATTTTACACATTATAACCCTACTAAAATTTTATTTGGAAAAAATGAAATTGAGAAAGTAGCAGTTGAATGTTTACCCTATGGTAAAACGGCTATTATATTATTAGGAAAAGGTTCGGCCAAAAAGCATGGTATTTATGCTCGCTTAATCTCCTTGCTCAATATGCATCAGATTAAATTTATTACCTACGAAGGCATAAAATCTAATCCAACCTACCAAGATGCCGATGCAGCTGTAAAATTAGCGAAAGAAAATAAAGTAGATTTTATTATTGCTTTAGGTGGTGGATCTGTTATAGATACCGCAAAAGCAGTAGCCATGGGCTATTATGTAGATCATTCTGTTTGGGATTTTTATATGCAAAAAGTAGGAAGACCTATTCAAGCATTACCCATCATTTCTATATTAACTTTAGCCGCAACTGGTACCGAAATGAATTCCTCTACGGTTATTCAAGATACCGAAGGAGCAATGAAAAAAGGTTACGGTTCTCCCCTTTTATTTCCGAAGGTTTCTATTTTAGATCCCGAACTCACTTACTCTGTTCCTGCAAATTATACAGCTTACGGCATTGCAGATTTAATGGCTCATTCGCTAGAAGTATTTTTTGGATTAGGCGATGCGCCTTTATCGGATCATTACATAGCCAGTATTTTAAAATTAGCCATCCAGTTTGGACCTGAAACAATTAGCAATCCAAACAATTACGAAGCCAGAGCCAATATTATGTGGTTAGCTACTAATGCACTCAATGGCACTATTTTAAACGGTCGTGGTACAGGCGATTGGGGTTGTCATGGTTTAGAACATACGCTCAGTGTGTTGTACGATATACCACACGGTGCGGGTTTATCAATTGTTTATCCAGCCTGGTTAAAATATCATTTACCTAAAATAAAAAGCAGATTGGTGTTTTTAGCGAA
This sequence comes from uncultured bacterium, assembly GCA_903838995.1. Lineage (GTDB taxonomy): Bacteria > Bacteroidota > Bacteroidia > Sphingobacteriales > Sphingobacteriaceae > CAIKLP01. The sequence continues at coordinate 1,126 of CAIMAP010000035.1, forward strand.
ACATGTTTTTGATTTGAATGAGGGTACAGAAGAGGAATTGGCTTTACAATTTATTGAACACTTAGAAAATTATTTTAAAGCTATTAATACGCCTATCAGATTATCTGAATACGAGATACCACAAAGCGATCATCAAAAAATTATTGATAATTTAACTTTAAATGCCATTACCGGACGCGTTTATCCTTTAAATTCGATGGATTACCATGGAATTATCAATTTAATGTGGTAATTTAAATTTATTAAATTATCAATTTTGAATCTGAAAAAACTCATTTTAGCAGGCGAAGGTGTCGATTTAGATTTCAAAAAAACGATTACTTTTCATCATAAAATCGCCAAAACTATGGTGGCTTTTGCGAATAACAAAGGCGGCAAAATTTTAATTGGGGTAATGGACGATGGCACTGTTAAAGGTGTTAAAAATGAAGAAGAAGAACG
>CAIMAP010000036.1 GCA_903838995.1 uncultured bacterium
AATTGCATTCCAAGACAAACGCCCATCAAATAATTACCTTTTTGAACAAATTCAAAAATTGGTTCTATTAAATTTTTATTCATCAACTCAACCATAGCGACTTTAAATGCTCCTACACCTGGCAAAATAAGTTTATCCGCGTTTGCGATTTCTGATTGAGATGAAGAAATAATTGGTTTATAACCAACTTGAATACAAGCTTGATTAATACTATATAAATTACCATGTCCGTAATCCACAATTACAACATTTTTTTTCATTCTTATCTACAATAAATTGATTTAGAGTGCAAATATTTTTTAAGCCCCTTAAGTTTGAAACTATCAAAAGTAGAAGTTGCTCTCCCACTCAAAAGAAAATCTATATTTCCCTCTTTACGTCCAATTAAATCTAAATTAAAATTTTTCAAAGCTTCATAGTGTAATGATGAACCTATCGCTATGGAATCTATACTTTCTGTTTCCAAAGCAGATTTAACATCATCAACACATCCAATTCCTCCATGAGCAATAATTGGAATTGCAACAGATTCGAAAATTGATTTAGTTAATTCTAAATCAATTCCTTTTCCAGTTCCTTCTCTATCAACAGAAGTTATTACAATTTCTCCAGCACCTAACAACTGAGCCTTTTGAGCCCATTCAACTACTTCCATTCCTGTATATTCTCTACCATTATCTATGAATGCGTAATATTTTCCATCTGAATTTTTAATGGCTTCAATTGAAATAACAATTGTAGAACTGCCAAACTCTTCAGAAGCCTCTCTGATAAATTCCGGTCTTTTAATTGCAGCAGTATTTATAGAAACTTTATCAGCTCCGATTCTCAACATTGATTTAATATCATTTAAAGTTCTAATCCCACCTCCAACAGTAATTGGAATAAAGATACTTTTTGCTGTTTCTGAAATGATATCGTGCAAACTATTACGTTCATATAGCGATGCAACTACATCCATAAACATTAGTTCATCGGCTCCTTGTTCATAATAGTATTTAGCAAAGTCCGATGGTTTGCCTAACACGCGTAAACCCTCTAAATGAATTCCTTTTACTAAATTAGGCCCTTTAATATCTAATCTCGGTATAATTCTAATTGTTTTCATTTGTTAAATAAAATTCTGCCAAAGTCCAATCCGCTAATGTATCTATATCAACACTCCGCTCTTCAGGCATTATTAATTTTTTTATATTTTTAAATTCTGCAATTTTTGATTTTTTTATCGATTCTATATTTATCAAATACATTGAACCATTAAACGCATATACTTCAGGGCAGTCTTGTCTTCTTTCAAAAACCCCTATTTTACTTTTATTCAGAAATCCATCTCTGTTTTCTTCAAATAGGGTAAAATATGGATTTTCTTTTGCTAATTTGACACTTACTACCATATCTGTGTTATTATTATACTCCTTGCTTAAATGATTAAAATCCTCTTGAATTCTAAATGGAGATGTGGGTTGAAGTAATAATACTGCATCAAAGATCTGATTCAACTTTTCATAATGATTTATTGCATGAATAATCACATCATGACTAGAAGCATTATCATTTGCTAACTCTTCAGGTCTTATAAATGGAATGGATATACCTTTAGATTTAGCAATTTCAATAACGGATTCATCATTTGTAGAAATACACAACTCATCTTCAAACTGCATATTAATTAATGCAAAGTCTATTGAATATTCGATCAATGGTTTTTTCCCAAGTAATTTAATATTCTTACCTGGCACTCCTTTTGAACCTTTTCTAGCAGGAATAAGATATAAAATTCTCATTAAAATTTAACAATATTAATATCAGTCTGTGCTTTCTCAAAATCTTCATGTTTCCCCACGTCTAACCAATATCCGGAAAAGGGAAAAGATATTATTTTTTTATTCTTTTGTATCAAATCTTCCATTAAATCAGTAGCATTATAGAATTTATTTTGAGGAATCAATTGAACTATTTCTTTCTTCATCAGATAAATACCACCGTTTGAAAAATAAGTGAAAATAGGCTTTTCTTTAATACTTTTCACTTCTCCTTTATCTGTTTCTAATACTGCGTAAGGAATAGCCACTTGATATGGAATTGATAACACTGCTAAATCAGCATCATGCTTAATAAATTCTAAAAAGAAATCTTCATAATCTATGTTTGTTAACAGATCAGAATTCGTAACCAATACATAATCGTGTTTAAAATTAGTTATTTGAGAAACC
>CAIMAP010000037.1 GCA_903838995.1 uncultured bacterium
ATCGAGCCGTTGATATCTTTGCCTTCGGTAAAGTTTTCTAAATCGCTTACCTTGCCTGCTTTTTTATAAATGTTCATCGAACCATTTAATAAAGTAATGCCGGCACTATCGTAACCCCTATATTCTAATCTTTTTAATCCTTTAATAATAACATCGTATGCATTACGATGTCCAATATATCCTACAATTCCACACATAGTTTGAAATGTTATTTTTTTTGCAAATTAATAATTAAAGTTTTGAATAACTAATAGCTAATCTGATTGGTCTGCTTGGATGCTTTGGACCATTTAAAACACTACGATTCGCCTTAATTTGTTTGCTCGCATCTTCTAGATAAAGTGCCTGAAAATCTAATCTATTTAATATAAACTGCTGAACAGTTTTAGTCATTTCGATGGTATATTGCTTTTTGCTAGCATCATAAACACCACTAGATATAAGGTATTCTGCGCTACTCCCTTTTCTTCTGGCCTTTAAAGAAAGCGTGCTAATTGGAGCAAATTTGCTATCCGAACCGGTTTCAATTGGGATAATTAATTCTGCTTTGTTGATGGCAATTTTATTAGAATCTTTTCTTAATTCTAAATCTGGAAAACGAATGCGCACTCTAGTACCCGCTAAAGATTGTGCGTAGGCATTTTGTTGTCCTTGAACAGTATCTGTAAATTGATATTGCACTTTGGTATTCGAATAATCGTGTTCGTAACGGTTCACATTTGCTGCAACACTATTGATATTAAAAATAAAACTACTGGTATCTGTTGTATTTTTATAATACAAAATAATATAAGAACGATTGGCATTGGTTAAATCAAAAGACATTACACCACCATTGCCACTCATGTTTTTTGCCGTTAAATAAAATCCTTTATATGCATTTAAAAACGCGGTATTATCAGATAAATCAACTAGTCCAGACTTTGCTAATAATTCTTTACCAAAATCATTCGCTAATTTAATTCTGATTTGTGGATATACTTTCATGACAGTATCTTTTTTATTATCAATAATATTTTGAATAATTAGACTGTCTTTAGGATTTGGTCTATAACGAACAGATCCAATTTCGCTTGATTTTACTTTATATTTTTTATTGGAATAATAGATGCTATCATTACTAATGGTTTCGTCTAGTTGCGATACGGAAATATTAAATATGGAATTTTTATCCCCATAAAATCTTTGGGAAGTATCTCCAATATAGCCCATTACCATTACAATAGAGTCGAGCGTTGGTGTGGTACCAAAACTCACATTGTTTTTAGAAAGCGTGGCATGAAATGCAATACTGGCTCTGGTTTCGCCAAATACTGGATCGATAAATTCTCCTAAGAGGTTTCTTGCATAATTGGAAGAAATTAAGGTATCGTCTTTCACTGTCCAAAGAACTATGCGAGCCGTGTCGTTTTTACCAACGCCAATACCTGTTTCGTTTAATTGATCTTCTAGCCCAATCGAACCTTCTTTTTTACAAGATTGTAAAATAAAAAGACTTATTAACATAATTAATAAGTCTTTAGATGTCTTCCAATTCATTCTTAAAATTCTTTAAGTAGTTACTAAATCTACACTTACCTCATCATAAAACTGAACAAAATTATCAAAATCAAACGTTTCGTGGTCTGTTTTCTCAATAATTAATTTGTCGGTTTGTTTGTTAAGAAACTTTAAAACGCTTGATTCAATGTTTTCGTCTGCTTTAATGACAGCATCTGAATAATTAATTGCGCTTATATGTAGAGATGAACAGCTAGCATCCTTTAATAATGCTGCATCTGTAGCATTCATATCGGGAGTTAAAGCCTTAGTTTTTAAATTTTTATCGAGGTTTTCTGTAAAACAATTTTCGTAAACAGAATAAACAACCTTGGTGTTTTTAAACATTGGATCCTCGCGGTAAGCCGTTTTCAAGTACATCGGTACTAAACTGCTCATCCAACCCATGCAATGAACCACATCTGGCATCCATCCTAATTTTTTTACTGTTTCAATGGCACCTTTACAGAAGAAAATCATGCGCTCGTCGTTATCGTCGAAGAACTTTTCTTTTGCATCTCTAAATACTTGTTTGCGTTGGAAATATTCCTCATTATCTAAGAAATAAACCTGCATTCTTGCAGTTGGAAGCGATGCCACCTTAATAATTAATGGATTATCATTTTCGTTGATGACGATATTCATACCAGATAAACGAATTACTTCATGTAATCTGTTTCTTCTTTCGTTGATATTACCAAAACGCGGCATTAAGATTCGAATTTCGAACCCTTTTTCTTGCATTGCCTGCGGTAATTGCCTAGTAATTTTAGCGATTTTGGTAAGCTCCAGAAATGGTGACATTTCGTGGGCGATAAAGAGAATCTTTGTTTTTGCCATATTGAACTAACTCCTAGTCAACAATTTATCGTGGAATAACGATATAAATTGGGATTGCAAATATACTAATAATATTGGATAATTTTTTGAAAAACCAATATGATGCTTGATATTATCAAAAAAATGACAATTTTGCCTAATCAAAGCGCTTCAGGTGAAAATTTGTAAAACAAAAAAGGAATTATCAGCAGTACTTGCCTTAGCCAAGACAAATAAGCAATCTATTGGCTTTGTGCCAACTATGGGCGCAATTCATACTGGCCATACCTCTTTAATAACGAAGTCAAAAAGCGAAAACGACTTAGTTGTGTGTAGTATTTTTGTCAATCCTACTCAATTCAACGATCCTAGCGATTTAATTAAATATCCTCGTCCTATTGCAAACGATATGCAATTGCTCGAATCGGTAAATTGTGATGTATTATTTCTGCCAGAAATAAGCGAAATGTATAGCCCTGGAGAAATTTGGGAACATTCCTTTGGCGAAATTGAATTATGCTGGGAGGGCGCCATTAGACCTGGACATTTTAAAGGCGTAGGGCAAATAGTATACAAGCTTTTATCGCTAATTCAACCCGATAAAGCCTATTTTGGACAAAAAGACTTCCAACAAACCATTGTGGTGAAGCAATTAGTAAAAGACTTTCAACTATTAACCGAAATAGTGGTTTGCCCTATTTTAAGAGCATCCGATGGTTTGGCATTAAGCTCTAGAAATATTCGCTTAAATGAGCTAGAAAGAGTTGATGCAGCAAAAATTTATAATGTTTTATCGGACTGTAAAAGCCAATTTTTACAACAAGAAGCCATTTCAACTATTCAATTAACAGCCGAAAATGCCCTTAAATCGATTCCTAACGTTCAGCTTGAATATTTTGCCATAGTTGCACAAGAAGATCTTAAAATATGGGATAGCACCAAACATATGGCGCCAATTGCCATAGTTGCCCTTCGCTTTCCAAGCGTAAGGTTAATAGACAATATGGTGCTTGAATAGGAATCTAAATTATTTTACCTTTGCCCCACTATGCATATAGAAATATTAAAATCTAAAATTCATCGCGTAAAAGTTACGCAGGCCGAACTTCATTATGTTGGTAGCATTACTATCGACGAAGATTTAATGGATGCAGCCAATATTATTGCTCACGAGAAAGTGCAAGTGGTTAATATCAATAATGGCGAACGCTTTGAAACTTATGTGATTAAAGGCGAACGCGCATCGGGAACCATTTGTTTAAATGGACCAGCTGCTAGAAAAGTACAAGTGGGAGATATTGTTATTATTATATCTTATGCAAGCATGGAATTTGAAGCAGCCAAAAAACACCAGCCCATTTCCATTTTCACAGACGAACAAAACCGCTTAGTATAAATCGTTGAAAAACACCCTCAAATACATCCTTTTTTTAGGATTAGGCGCTGCCCTTTTATGGTTTAGTTTTCGTAATCAAAACTTATTGCTGTTAGGCGAAAGTTTAAAATCGGCAAACTATTATTGGGTTGCTTTATCGGTATTGGTTTCTATTTTTGCTCATTGGTTAAGGGCTTTGCGTTGGAAAATGTTATTTGAGCCCATTGGCTACCATCCCAAAACAACACATACTTTTTATGCAGTAATGATAGGCTATCTGGCCAATTTGGCTTTCCCTAGAATGGGAGAAGTTTCTAGATGTGCCGTGCTCAATAAAACAGATAACATGCCCATTTCTACGCTCATTGGAACGGTTGTAGTAGAGAGAATTATCGATGTAATTTTTCTATTAGGATTAGGCTTATTGGCAATATTAATATTGTACAAAGAAATAAATGTTTTTGTATTTGAAAATTTTATTACCCCTATTTTTAGCAAACTGAATAGTGCCGTTGATTTAATTATACCTGCCATTTTAATTAGTTTAGTGTTTGGTATTTTATTTTTCTTATTAAGAAAAAAAATAAATGAATGGCATTTCACTCAAAAAATAAAAACTTTTATTTTATCCTTAAAAAAAGGATTGCTATCGGTTTTGCAATTAAAAAATAGGCTGCGATTCTTTGGTTTATCGCTTGGCATTTGGGCTTGCTATTTAATAGCAACTTATTTATGCTTTTTTGCTATACCTGCAACAAGTCCATTAAGTTTAGCCGTTGGCTTATTTGTAATGGTGGCAGGTGGAATTGGCATGTCTGCTCCTGTACAAGGCGGAATTGGAGCATTTGAAGCAGCCGTTAGTATTTCTTTATTGGTCTTTGGTATAAAAGAAAACGATGGCTTAAGCTATGCTGCAATTAGCCATGGCTCACAAATTTTATCTATCCTGGTTGTGGGATCAATTAGTTTATTCTTTGTATTTTTGATTAAAAGAAAACAAGCTTAAGCAATGGAAAAACTGATGAAAGTAAAATCCAAGATAATGAGGAAAGAAGAAGTGTCTGGACTCATGGATGTTTGGAAATACATGGGCTTGAAAATTGTTTTCACTAATGGGTGTTTTGATATTATTCATTTGGGACATATCGATTACCTAGCCAGAGCAGCCTCTTTAGGTGGTAAATTAATTATAGGACTAAATACAGATGCTTCTGTTAGTAGATTAAAAGGAACTAATAGGCCTATTCAAGATGAACAATCAAGGGCATTAATATTAGCTTCTTTACAATTTGTAGATGCCGTAATTCTTTTTGATGAAGAAACCCCTCAAGAGCTCATTAGTTTTTTAATCCCCGATATCTTAGTCAAAGGAAGCGACTACCGCATCGATCAAATAGTGGGTGCAGATGTAGTATTAAACAATGGCGGAAAAGTAGAAACGATGGACTTTGTACCCGGTTATTCCACTTCAAATATTATTGAAAAAATTAAACAATCGAATTAAATATCAACCTATAATAAAAATATAATATGCATTTCGAACTTACAGAAGAACATTTAATGATTCAAAAAGCAGCAAGAGATTTTGCGCAAAATGAATTAAAACCAGGAGTGATTGAAAGAGATGAAAAACAAATTTTTCCGGCAGAACAAATAAAAAAATTAGGTGAATTGGGTTTCTTAGGAATGATGGTTGATCCTAAATACGGAGGATCTGGACTAGATGCCATTTCCTATGTTATTGCCATGGAAGAACTTTCTAAAGTAGATGCCTCTGCTTCGGTAGTAGTTTCGGTAAATAATTCTTTGGTATGCTACGGTATAGAAGCCTACGGTAATGAAGAACAAAAATTAAAATACTTAGTGCCTTTAGCAACTGGCGAAAAAATTGGCGCGTTTTGTTTATCAGAACCAGAAGCAGGTTCGGATGCAACTAGTCAACAAACTACTGCTATAGATATGGGCGATCATTATTTATTAAATGGAACCAAAAATTGGATTACCAACGGAAACTCTGCTAGCACCTATATCGTAATAGCTCAAACAGATGTAACTAAGGGTCACCGCGGAATCAATGCCTTAATTGTAGAAAAAGGGATGCCTGGATTTGAAGTAGGTGTTAAAGAAAATAAATTAGGTATTAGGGGTTCGGATACCCATTCACTTTTGTTCACAGATGTGAAAGTGCCGAAAGAAAATAGAATAGGAGAAGATGGTTTTGGTTTTAAATTTGCCATGAAAACATTGGCTGGTGGTAGAATTGGAATCGCTGCACAAGCATTGGGCATTGCATCTGGCGCTTATGAACTAGCACTTGCTTATTCAAAGGAAAGAAAAGCTTTTGGTACTACCATCTCCAATCACCAAGCCATTCAATTTAAATTAGCAGACATGGCTACTGAAATTGAAGCAGCTAGGTTATTGTGTTTAAAAGCTGCTTGGTTAAAAGATAATCACCAAGATTATGCGCTAGCAAGTTCGATGGCAAAATTATTTGCTTCAGAAACAGCGATGAAAACAACAGTAGAAGCAGTACAAATTCATGGTGGTTATGGATTCGTAAAAGAATTCCATGTAGAAAGATTAATGCGTGATGCAAAAATTACTCAAATTTATGAAGGTACTTCAGAGATTCAAAGAATTGTAATTTCGCGAGAAGTATTGAAATAAAATTATATCACATTCCATAAAAAAAGCCCGATGAAATTCATCGGGCTTTTTTATTGATTAATATTTTGTTATTGCGCTAGTGCTCCAGATTGAGCAGCAATGCCCTCTTGGCTTGTTGGTGCGTAATTCGAATGCCATCTTTGTAAGGCACAATAAAAGCATCTTTAATGCCCATTTGTTGAATATCTTTTCGATAAGCCACTGCATCTTCTAAAGTAAAAAACAAACCTATCATATATTTTTCTAAGCCTTTCAAATATTCTACTTGAATACTTTGATCGTCTTTGTTTATTTTATTTTTTAAATCGAAGTTTTTAAAAGCGCCTAATTGAATTCGATAATAATAACCTTTTGCCTGTACGGCACTTAAGACTCCGTAAACCCTTGTTGTTTTGTTTCCGCAGTTTTTTTGTAATTCTGAGTATTTATTTTGCATACCATACAAATAAGCTTGCATGGTATCTGTTTTCTTTTGTGAAACTGCAACTTCGATTTCTTTTTCTTCTATCTGCTCTTCGAGGCTGATTTTCATTTTACGAATATCAACTGCTTTCATTTTCTTAATTGCTTTCAATTCTTGCTTGATAGCTTTATTTTCTGCTTTGGTTTGCGCCAATAAATACATAGGCGACACCAAAATGACCAAACAGCAAAGAAATCTATAAATATATTTTTGAAGCATTTTAAATGATATGTTTATATTGCAATTTAGTAATTTCTTTGGATTATAAAACATCAACAATCCATTACAAAGGGAATAAAATATGAAAAAAATAAAAATCAGCCTTGCCCTAGTCCTTGTTATGCATTTAAGTACTGTTGTATTTGGACAAAAAATAAATATTTCTTCCGGAAAATGGAAAGGCAGCTTAATTAGAAATGACGAAATAAGCATCCCATTTGTTTTTGATATCGAAACAAAACAATCGGGTATTATCATGAACATCATTAATGCAGAAGACACAATAAGCGTAAACAATTTTAGATTAATTGGAGATAGCGTATTAATTACCTTGCCTTTTTTTGATGCAGAATTTATGGTTAAAGTAAGTGCTACAAAAATGAAAGGCCGTTGGACTAGACATTTACCCAAAGTCAATACAAGCATGGCATTTGAGGCAGATACCAAGCAAACAAGATTTGATGAATCAAATAAAATAGCTACAAGCCTTAATAATACCTGGGATGTGAAGTTTTTCGATACCGCTTTTAAAGATAGTAGCGATGCCATTGGAAAATTCCAATCAACACCAACAAAAATTACAGGTACTTTTTTAACTAGTACTGGTGATTATAGATTTTTAGAAGGCGTATTTGATGGAGAAAAAATAAGGCTGTCTACTTTTGATGGTTCACACGCCTATTTAGTAATTGCAGATTTCAATCCGCAAAATAATAGCATAAGCAAGGGCGTTTTTTATTCGGGCTTGAACAATAAAGAATTTTGGAATGCTAGCTTTAATCCAAAAGCAGCTTTACCTGATGCCGAAAAATTAACTTTTTTAAAACAAGGATTCGAAAGTGTACAGTTCGAATTTCCAGACCTAAACAACAATCCAATTACGCTCGAAGATGCACGTTTTAAAGGAAAAGTAGTGCTTTTGCAAATCATGGGCTCTTGGTGCCCAAATTGTTTAGATGAAAGTAAACTAATGACAAGTATTTATCAACAATACCAAAGTAGGGGTTTAGAAATAATTGGATTGTGTTTTGAAAAAAGTGAAGACATCAATATTGTTAAAAAAAATATAAGCAATTTTAAAACCCAATTAAATATTCCCTACCCATTAGTTATAGCAGGAAATACACAGAAAGGAAGTGTAAATAAAGCATTGCCAATGCTAGCTAATTTTGTTGCATTCCCTACGCTAATTATTATTGATAAAAATGGAAAAGTAAGAAATATCCATACGGGTTATTCTGGCCCTGCTACAGGCATTTACTTTGCCGAATTCAAAGATCATTTTATTGCCAACATAGAAAAATATTTAAATGAAAAATAAGCTACAAAAAACGACCATTTACTTTTTACTTTTAACTGCATTGTTGAGTTGTAAAACAATAGATAAGCAATCTAATACAAGCAATGTAATAAAAGAGCAGTTGAATTATATGCCTTCTTATACAAGGCTTTCGGACATTACACACATGCAATTAAATATTGCACTTAATTGGGATAGTTGTTTTGTATTAGGAAATGCAACACTCACAGTAAAACCTTATTTTTATTCAAGTGAAGAGTTAATATTAGACGCAAAAGGATTTAAAATTAATTTTATAAAAGTAAATGGTACAATAGCGCCATACACTTACGATGGTAAAAAAATAATCATTCATTTACCCAGGGTATTTAAAAGAGAGGAGAGTTACAGTGTTAATATAGATTATATAGCACAACCCAATAAATTAAAAGTAAATGGTTCCTCAAGCATAAGCTCAGATAAAGGATTTTATTTTATCAACCCACAAGGAAAAATAAAAAATAAACCCCGAGAGTTTTGGACACAAGGAGAAACAGAAGCAAATTCTAGCTGGTTTCCAACCATAGAATCTACTTCAGAAAAATATACACAAGAAATTGCCATTACCTTAGAAAATAATTTTGTCAGCCTATCTAATGGTTATCTGGCCTATAGCACACAACATAGTAATGGCACACACACCGATGTGTGGAAACAAGATTTACCTCATTCGGCCTATTTGACAATGGTGGCTGGCGGAAATTATGCAGTAATCAAAGACCATTGGAAAAATATGGAAGTGAACTATTATGTAGAACCCAAATATGAATCAACGGCAAAATTAATTTTCGGTAACACGCCAGAAATGATCAATTTATTTTCTGAAAAATTAGGAGTTGACTATCCTTGGGATAAGTATTCACAAATTGTTGTCAGAGATTTTGTGGCAGGTGCCATGGAAAATACGGGAGCGGTTACTTTTGCAGAAGACATGAACATGGATGCGCGAGCGGTGATTGATAATCCAGACGAAGAAACCATTTCGCATGAATTATTTCACCATTGGTTTGGAGATTTAGTAACCGCAGAATCATGGCCTAACTTGCCTTTGAACGAGTCGTTTGCTACATACGGTGAATATATATGGGCCGATTATAAATATGGGCGCGAAGAGGCAGACAGAGCGGCGAACGAAGATTTAATAAAATACCTTCGTGCCTCCAAAACAAAAAAAGTAAATATGATTCGATTTGATTTAACAGATCGAGAAGATATGTTTGATAATTATTCTTACCAAAAAGGCGGTAGGATTATACACATGTTACGCAAAATTGTAGGAGATGAAGCCTTCTTTGCTTCTCTTAAATTGTACTTAGAAAAAAATAAATTTAAAGCAGCCGAAATACATCATTTAAGACTTGCATTCGAAGAAGTAACTGGCCAAGATTTAAATTGGTTTTTTAATCAATGGTATTTAGCCCCAGGACACCCAGAGCTCAACATAAATTACAGCTACGATAGTGTTAAAAAAATTGCACTAGTGAGTATTAGTCAAGAACAGGATCTGAACAAATTTCCACTATACCAATTGCCTATTAGTATTGACATATATTCAAATGGAAAAATTGACAGGAAAAATATTACGATTAGTAAAAGCAATGAAGTATTTACATTTAACTGCAATACTGCACCAGATTTAATCAATGTAGATGCCGAAAAAATGTTGGTATGTACAAAAAAAGATAATCACAGCGTGCCTGAATGGATATATCTATATAGCCATGGTGCTTTATTTTTGGATAGGCTAGAAGCCATTGAAGCATTAAAAAAATATACCAGCGATACAGCAGCAATGGCCGTTATTATAAAAGGTTTAAATGACATTAATTTTGAAATTAGAAAAACCAGTATCAATATTATAGCAGAAAACAAACAACTAATCACCTCTGCGGCCATTATTGAAAAAATACAGCTTTTGGCTAAAATGGATCCAAAATCGAGTGTAAGAGCAAGAGCAATTAGTGCTTTAGCAGCAAACAACCCTAACGAAACAAGTAAAGCAATTATATTAAATGCCATTAATGACAGCTCTTATGTTGTTGTCCAAAAAGCTTTGAACGCTTTATATCTATTCGATAAATTAAGTGCGGTAGCAAAAGCGAAAAGCCTAGAAAATACCGAAAGTGATTTTGTACAAATGGCCATTGCAAATATTTATGCGGAACAAGGTGATAAAATATTTATGTCTTATTTTATTGATCAATTTTCTTTAAATGCATATAATAAACAATATTATATTGGAAAGTATTTTAAAACTTATTTAACAAAAATTGACGACGAAACTATTGAAAAAGGATTAATGATGATAAAAACTATTGCCCTAAATGCTTATCAAGAAAAAATAGAATTTAATGCAAAAAGCACACTAGCAGACATGCTTGCAAATGCAGATACAGAAATTTTAAAAGAAAAAATTAAATTGATAATGAAAGAAATTGATTCGGAAAAATAAATTATTTTTTCTTTTTCTCTTTCAAATTTAGCATTTCCACTAATACAGAAAATGCCATTGCAAAATACACATAGCCCTTTGGTATGTGTTGGTCTAGCCCTTCTGCTAATAATGAAACACCTATCAAAACTAAAAAAGACAAGGCTAACATTTTTACAGTTGGGTGATCATTCACGAATTTACTGATAGACTCGGCAGCCAATAACATGATGCCAACTGAAATAATTACAGCAGCAATCATTACTTCAATATGATTTGCCATTCCAACGGCTGTAATTACAGAATCTAAAGAAAAAATAATGTCTAATAATAGTATTTGAAAAATAACGGCTGTAAATGAAATATTACCTTTAGGCGTATGCGTTGCTTCTTCATGACCTTCTATTTTTTCATGAATTTCTGTTGTCGCTTTATAAATTAAAAACAAACCTCCTATTAATAAAATTAAATCTCGCCCCGAAATATCGTTTGATAAGACATTAAATAATGGATCTTTTAAGCCCATCACCCAAGACAAAGAAAGTAATAATAAGATGCGAGTAACTAGCGCTAAGGCCAATCCCGTTTTTCTTGCCCGCTTTTGTTTTTCTTTAGGAAGCTTATCCGAAATGATAGATATAAATACAATATTGTCTATTCCTAAAACAATTTCTAATATGGTAAGTGTAAGCAATGCGACCCAAGTTTCTGGGCTTGACAATAATTCCATCATATAAAAAATAAACCCCTTTAATTCAGGCGCTAATTTAATAGTAATTGTGAGATTAAGCAATGTCAATTTAAGCCATGCTTAGCGAACAAAATGTAGGTATTTAGATTTATGTAGGTCTTCCTATCCTAAAATAGCTTAAAATTTTATAATTTTACGCTTTATTAATGTTATAGAAAATATGTTGAGATCACACACTTGCGGCGAATTATCGAGTAAAAATTTAAATGAAACAGTCACACTTTGTGGATGGGTTCAAAAATCTCGTGATTTAGGGGGAATGACTTTTATCGACCTTAGAGATCGTTACGGCATTACGCAACTGGTTTTCAATATGGAAGAAAATGCGGCGCTATGCGAAGCAGCCAGAAAACTAGGTAGAGAATTTGTCATCAAAGCAACTGGAAAAGTAATAGAGCGCAGTAATAAAAATAATAAAATACCAACCGGAGATATTGAAATAAGTATTTCGGATTTAGAAATTTTAAATAGTTCGAAAGTTACCCCATTTATTATTGAAGATGATACAGATGGCGGTGATGAATTACGTGCAAAATACCGTTACCTTGATTTAAGAAGAAATGTGGTTAGAAAAAACTTGGAGCTTCGCCACAGAATGGGTCAAGAAACAAGAAAGTATATGGATGCACAAAACTTCATTGAAGTAGAAACGCCCGTATTAATTAAGTCTACACCAGAAGGGGCTAGAGATTTTGTGGTACCCAGCAGAATGAATCAATCGGAATTCTATGCTTTGCCGCAATCACCACAAACATTTAAGCAGTTGCTGATGGTTTCTGGTTTTGATAGGTATTTTCAAATTGTAAAATGTTTTAGAGATGAAGATTTAAGAGCAGATCGTCAACCAGAATTTACACAGATAGATTGTGAAATGTCTTTCGTAACGCAAGAAGATATTTTAAATATGTTTGAGGGTTTGGCTAAACATTTATTTCAATCTGTAAAAGGAGTTGAAATCATAGATTTTCCTAGAATGACTTATGCAGATGCCATGAAATTTTATGGTTCGGATAAACCCGATACCCGCTTTGACATGAAATTTGTGGAATTAAATTCCATTGTAAAAGGAAAAGAATTTAAAGTATTTGATGATGCGGAAATAGTGATTGGCATTAATGCCAACAATTGCGCATCCTACACCAGGAAACAAATTGATGAGTTAACCGATTTTATTAAACGCCCACAAATTGGTGCAACTGGTTTAATTTATTTACGATACAATGAAGATGGAAGTTTAAAATCTTCTGTAGATAAATTTTACAGCGAAGAAGAATTAAAAAATTGGGCAACTGCATTCGATGCGAAGCCAGGAGATTTAATTTTAGTGCTAGCTGGCAAAACCGATAAAACCAGAAAAGCATTAAGCGAATTAAGATTAGAGATGGGTAATAGAATGGGCTTAAGAAATAAAAATGTATTTGCACCTTTATGGGTTTTAGATTTTCCATTGTTAGAATGGGATGAAACTGCTAATAGATACCATGCTATGCACCATCCCTTTACTTCACCTAAACCCGAAGACATAGATTTGCTAAAAACCAATCCGGGATTAGTACGTGCAAATGCATACGACATGGTAATTAACGGAACCGAAATTGGTGGCGGATCTATAAGAATACACAACAAAGCCTTACAAGCAGAAATGTTTGAGCTACTTGGTTTTAGTAAAGAAGAGGCTCAAAAACAATTTGGATTTTTAATGGATGCTTTTGAATATGGCGCTCCTCCACATGGTGGTATTGCATTTGGATTTGACAGATGGTGTTCCTTATTTGCAGAATTAGATTCAATTAGAGACGTGATTGCATTCCCTAAAAATAATGCAGGAAGAGACGTGATGATTGACTCGCCTTCAAGCATTAGTCAAGAACAGTTGAAAGAACTCGGAATAAATGTTAATGCAAAATAAATTAATGCGAAATACTTTTACGATTAATTTTTTGCCAATAAAAAAATAATACTACTGCAATTGTTGTTTCTATAAAATACGAAATAAACATTGCAGTATTTTTTTGAAGGTAATTTGATAATGTTATTTTATTTGTTAGCGTAAAATATATAAGTATAAAAACGAGTATAGCAGTAATTATTATCAAAAATGAATGGCCAATGGAAAGCCACAAGCCCTTATAAATTGATATATAAGAGCCAACCGCCAAGGCTATTAATGGATATAATAATTGAAACAGATGATTAGGCTGTGTAAAATATACCATGGCTAATTCATTGTTATAAAATACCGGCACAAAAAATCCAAACATCACATAAATGAGCTGTGCTGTCAAACCAATCATATTGCCTCCAACTAAACCAGCCAATACAACAAAAAATAACTGTATAGAAATTAATTCACCATTCACCGGAATTAAAATTTTTGCCGAAACAACCATTAGCAAAGCAAACAAAGAAGATAGCGTTGAAAATTTAGTGAGTTCCATATTATTCTAGTATTGCTTTAATATCTTGTGCTGTTAATGTTTTAATAAATGATTCTTCGGTAATAATGAGGGAATCTGCAATTTGTTTCTTACGCCCTTGTAAAGCTAATATTTTTTCTTCGACTGTATTTCTTGTAATGAATTTATAAATAAATACATTATTTTTTTGACCAATTCGATGGGTACGATCTATGGCTTGCTGTTCTACGGCTGGATTCCACCATGGATCAAGAATAAATACATAATCTGCTTCGGTTAAATTTAAACCAACTCCGCCGGCTTTTATTGAAATTAAAAACACTTTCTTTTCTTCGTCTTGCTTAAAATGATTGACTACCTCTTCTCTATTGGTTGTTGAACCATCCAAGTAGGCAAAATCAATATTTTGTTGCTCGAAATATTCTTTGAATATTTTTAAATGCTTCACAAATTGAGAAAATATCAAAACCTTATGGCCCTTTGTCATGATGTTTTCTAAAGTATGAATGACATCCGAAAACTTTCCTGAATCGCCCTCGTACAACTCATCTACCATTTTAGGATGATTCGCTATTTGTCGCAACTTATTTAAACCCTGTAGTAAATATATATGAGATTTGCCAATTCCTTGATCGGCAATCATTTTCAATATTTCATTTCGATAATAAGATTTTGTTTCTTCATATAATTCTTCTTGAGCCGGACTCATATCGGAATAATAAATATTTTCGGTTTTTGGTGGTAATTCTGAAGCTACTTGTTGCTTGGTTCTCCTTAGAATAAAGGGTTTGATGATAGATTGCAATTTTTCTGCTTTATCAAAATCCTGTTTTTTATCGATCGGAATAACAAAATTATCATTAAAAAAATGATGGTTGCCTAATAAACCAGGATTGACAAATGACATTTGAGACCATAAATCTAAAACAGAATTTTCTACCGGCGTTCCGCTTAATACCAATTTAAATTTTGATTTTAAACTCCTCACGGATCTAGAGATTTTAGAAATTGGATTTTTAATAATTTGACTTTCGTCTAAAATAATATAATGGAAATAAAAAGATTTAAATAAATCAATATCCATTCTAATAATTCCATAGGTACTGAGCACCACATCTGCATGTGCAAATTGATCTAAGTTTTTATCTCTTAAAGACCCTGTATATACAATAATTTTTAATTGAGGTGTAAATTTTTGGGCCTCTCTTAACCAATTATAAATTAATGAAGTAGGCATAACAATAAGCGACGGCTGATTCACTGCTGCAACAGTAGTCGATTCAAAAAGATCTTTTGCAATTAAAGCATCCGCAGCATCTTCTTTCACTTTTT
The DNA here is from genome assembly GCA_903838995.1 of uncultured bacterium. Taxonomy (GTDB): domain Bacteria; phylum Bacteroidota; class Bacteroidia; order Sphingobacteriales; family Sphingobacteriaceae; genus CAIKLP01. Next base: position 15,356 of record CAIMAP010000037.1, read on the forward strand.
GTAATAAAGCCAGCGTTTGTATGGTTTTACCTAAGCCCATATCATCTGCCAAGCATCCGCCAAAATTCCATTTTCTGAGAAAATAGAACCAGTCATAGCCTGCTTTTTGATAAGGTCTCAACTCCCCCTTAAAATTTTTTGGCATTGGAATTTCTTCCATTTCTTCGAATTGTAAAAGATTATTCAATTTACGATCCATGCTGAGCTGGGCTAAATCCGAATCCGCATATTCTTTGACAATGCCAATATGGTATTTTTTTAATCTTAATTGTGAGGTGCCTTCTGCAAATGAAAATAGATTTTGATATTGTGCAAACCAACTTTCTGGAATAATGGCAATCTCTCCATTAGGTAATTCAAATTCTTTTTTATTATTTAAAATATAATCTCGTAAAATAATAAATGGAAATTCAAATTCTCCAAAATAAACCGTCGCATAAATATCAAACCAATCGTTTGATTCTTTTATTTGTAAATCAATTTTACTCTTTCCAATAAAATATCTTTTGCCACTTTCTTCTTGTTGAATTTGAAAGCCTGCCTGCAAAAGCTGATCATGGTTAACGTTTAGCCAATCTAATGCATGATGAATGCTTTCGGTTCCAGAATCTTTCGTATGATTTGGAACAATAAACGAACTACCATCTATAGGCATTAAGCCTAACTCAGTTAATAGATTTATTTTTACACCTTCCCAAGTTAATGAGCGTTTTATTCTATGAAAAGTAAATTCATCATTCTTATTTTCAACTGTAACTGAAACTTTAGTGCCAGACTGATATAAGAAATTATATTTACCGTATTGAAAAGACAATACAAATTGCATAGAATTATCCCATGCATGTATAATTTTTATAATCGGAAATGCCTCAAATTGTTCGGTAATAATTTGAAAGCCTTCGGCATATACATGATGTCTTTCTATAAGTGGTGCAATAAACTTTTTATAATAGGAAGCCTCTGCCGTTTTTGGAATGTCTACAAATCGCTTATTTAAAAATGGCATTAGCTTTTTGCCATCTAACTCTTGGTCAAATTGAATGAGTTCAGTACCCAATAACATAAAAGCTGGCGAACTAGTAATGATTTCGGCCTCTTTAAACATAAACTCCATTCGAACGCCGTTCAATTTTATGGTTGGAAAATACCTGGTTCCTTCGGGAGATCTCCTAAAATGAAATAATACCGTTGCAAGATCTTCATTTATTTTTAATCGCTTAAAAACTGGATCGCCATCTTTTCCCATTTCAAAAAATGGTTTTTGTTTAATTTGTCGAAGTGCTTCTACAATCTTTTTTTCTAAAATAGGCCGAACAATTTGAAATATTTTATCGTTCCATATTTTTGCGAAATAGGCAGCTGGCCTGATTTTTTCTTTGTAATGCTTTTTAATCACAAACTCCTGATCGAGCTGATCTAAGAGTTTAATTAATTTATAATCATCCTCGTCTAAGCAAGCATCAAATTCTTTGGCAGTTTGAGAATATAATTTTTGGTGAGAAAGTGAATAAGCGCCATTTGCATTTAGTTGTACAATATGTGGTTCGATTACAAAACCCATGTAGGGGTGTTTGCATAGCGAGTACACTAATTTACAAGGCTTTTTACTATCTACTCTTACCATTTATTTTAGGAATACAAAATAAAGAAAGGTAAGTAGATTGAAAAAAATCAAATATACTTAATTCTAACTAAAAAAGAAAGGAAATATTTTGGATACTACGCATTTGTTTGCGATTCGTTCATTGCAATCCAAGCTAAAATTCCACCTTTAAGATTGAATAAATTGGTGAAACCGAACTGTTGCTCTAATTGCATGATAGCCGCTGCACTTCTTGCTCCAGATCTACAATGAATAACTACTAATTTATCTTTACTGATTTTATCTTCCTCTAATACGATATTTCCTAAAGGAATCAAAGTTGCCCCTATATTGACAACCTCATATTCAAACTCTTCTCGCACATCAATGAGTTGAAAATCTTTCTTTTCATCCATTAATGCTTTTAACTCTTGAACTGTAATTTCCTTTACCATAAATATTATTTTTTTACAAATTTATACTTTTGAACAGTATTTCAAATAAAGCATTGCATTAATTTCAAACTTGGATTTCTTTTTATATCTTCAATATTCAAAATCTAAAAAAATATGACTGAATCCGGTTTTAAAAGAGAAATCAAACTATTTGACGCTATCATGATCGTAGCTGGAACCATGATTGGTTCAGGTATTTTCATTGTTAGCTCCGATATTGCTAGAAATGTTGGCTCATCTGGGTACTTACTACTCATTTGGGTGGTAACAGGATTTATTACCATAGCAGGGGCGCTTAGTTATGGTGAACTTGCTGGCATGTTTCCAAAAGCAGGTGGACAATATGTTTATTTAAGAGAAGCCTGGGGTAAACCAGTTGCCTTTTTATATGCATGGACTTTATTTTTGGTTATTCAAACAGGAACGATTGCCGCAGTTGGTGTTGCTTTTGCAAAATACACAGGCGTATTATTGCCAACAATTATTTCAGAAAAAATTATTTTATTTCAATTGGGTAATTTTGGTATTAACTCCGTTCAAGTGCTCGCCATATTAAGTATCATCTTGTTGACTTATTTAAATTCTAAAGGCGTCAAAAATGGAAAAATGATTCAAAATATTTTTGGTAGTACTAAAATAATTGCACTTTTTGGATTGATTATTTTTGGTTTACTTTTCGGAATAAATGCAGATGTAGTTTCTATGAATTTTGCCGACATGTGGTCGCTCAGTAGTACTCACATAGATAAAGCAACTGGGGCTGTAAGCATTGAATCTATTATAGGATACGCCATTATACCTGCAGTTGGTATTGCCATGGTAGGCTCTTTATTTTCGAGTGATGCTTGGAATAATATTGGATTTTCTGGTGATGAAATTCAAAATCCAAAAAGAAATTTAGTATTGAGCATGGTAATTGGAACTTCTGTAGTGACCTTAATTTATCTTTTGTTAAACATGGTATATTTAATGGTATTGCCACTTAAAGGTGATCCGAATGGAGCGGATGTAATTTCAAGAGGGATTCAATTTGCCAGCAATGATCGAGTAGCAACAGCCGTTGCAGAAGCGATAGGCGGCGCAAAAGCAACTATCGCAATTGCCGTATTAATTATGATCTCCACTTTCGGTTGTAATAATGGTTGTATTTTATCTGGCGCTAGGGTTTATTATGCGACGGCCAACGATGGTTTGTTTTTCAAAAGCATGTCTAAATTAAATTCGAATGGCGTACCTGGAGTTGCCTTAATTTTTCAATGTGTTTGGGCTAGCATTCTTTGTGTATCTGGTACCTACGGCAACTTGCTAGACTATGTTGTATTTGCTGTATTATTATTTTATATTTTAACAATCATTGGCATTTTTAAATTAAGAAAAAAGATGCCTGATGCCGAAAGACCATACAAAGCAATAGGCTATCCGATTATACCAGCAATATATATTGCATTAGCTTCTATAGTTTGTATAATACTATTGATTTACAAACCAGAATACAGCTGGCCTGGTTTTATAATTGTAGGCCTAGGTATTCCCGTATATTTTTTATTTCAGAAAAAAATTAAAGCATAATATTTTGACACGATTTTATTTTAAAACCATACTAATTATATGGGTATCATTTATTTTTTATGCTTGTAATGATCATAAAAAAGAACCTAAAGTTGAAAAGCTTAGCGAAGCTAATCGCCCTTACGACAAAAAAGAATTTGAAATAAAAGAAAAAAAGATTGCAGATTATTTTGAGCGTTTGCATGAACAAACAGGCTTTAATGGAGCTGTTTGGATAAGTAAAGACGAGCATAAACTATACGCCGGTGCATTTGGATTTAATGATATTAAACGCCAAAAAGAGCCGCTCAATATTTCATCTGTTTTTCAACTAGCTTCGGTAAGTAAGCAGTTTACTGCAGCAGCCATTTTACATTTAATGGAACAAGGTAAGTTGAAATTAAGCGACCCTATTCAAAAATTTTATCCAAATTTTCCATATCAAGGAATCAATTTAAAAATGTTATTACTACATCGTGGTGGTTTAGGAAACTATACTTATTTCAGCGAAATGTATTGCGACAGGAAAACGCCTATTTCTAATCAAGACGTGGTGCAAATGATGATTAAAAATAAACCACCAATCTATTTTTTCCCAGATAGAAGATTCGACTATAGTAATACAGGTTATGTTTTGCTTGCTGCTATTGTTGAAAAGGTGACTGCAGAAAAATTTGATGTATACATGCGTAAAGAAATTTTCAAGCCATTAGGTATGAATCATACTTACATTTATAATATTAACAAGCCGGCAGCTTTTAAGTATTCGCCAGGGCACGATAAAAATTTAAACACTACACAAAGTAGTTACCTAGATGGTGCAAATGGAGACAAAGGCGTTTATTCATCGGTAGCAGATTTAGCGCTTTGGGATCGGATTTTATATTCCAATATTTTTCTTAAAAAATCAAGTATAGATTCTTTGAGCAAACCAGGTAATCATCATTTAACAGGACCATTTAATTATGGTTATGGCTTGCGCACCTATACACTTCCAGACGGATCAAATATTAATTATCATGGCGGATGGTGGAATGGTTATAAAACATTTTTCTTTAGAGACCTCAAAAACCATCATGCTATTATTTTGTTAAGCAATAGAGAGCATTCAGGATTCAGAGATTTAGACGGTTTAGTTGATATTATATATGATAGAAAGCCAGATCCGAAAAGAAAATATTCGGTTTACATGCATCACGCTCCTGGTTATTAAGTTTGGATTTAAAAATATATTGCAATGAAAAATAAAGTATTTTTCGAAGAAGGCGTAGTCGATAAAAAAATTATAAAGAAGAATTAAGCAATTTTTTTAGACAATATAAAATCATTTAACCAAAACTCGGCAAATGGAATATCGACAGTTTCGATAATTTCATAGCCGAGTTTTTCATAAAAAGATAAAGCAGGATTTTTTCTGTTGACATTTAAATGCAAATGATTGGCAGCCAAATTGGCTACCTCTTTTTCTACTTCGTTAAGTAAGATCCTTCCAAACCCTTTGTTTTGTTCACTTGGAAGCAAATACAGCTTGTGCAATTTAAAAGTATTCTTTGGCTCCTCTAATTTGCCATAAGAGGCAAAACCTATAGGCATTTCTGCTTGGTATAAAATTAAAAATGCGTGTTTGTAAAAATCCATTTGTTTGTAAATGGATTCTGGCGTATACATTTCACCAAACATATATTCGATTTGTGCTTTAGAAATAACATCTTCATAAGTAACAAACCAAGTTTGATAAGCAATCTTTACTATTGTAGGAATGTCTTCAATACTTGCTAATTTAATTGAAACGTTATTCATTTATTGCTTTTTAATATTTATTAATTTTATAAAATATAATAAATGACCCACCAAAAAAGAAATTGTTCCAATTAAAAAAAAGAAATTAGCAACTCTATTTGCCGTAGAAGGATAAGTAATCATCCCAGTGAACAACATCAGTAGACTTAGTAAATAAGCATTTCTTGCATTGTTATCTGCTAAGTTAATTTGAATGTGAATGGGGATTTTAAATCCAAAATAAAAAACAATTGCGGCTAGTAATGCAGTCGCCATGATGATAACATACATAGACATTTGATAAGTAGAAAATTCGGCAGTTGGGAATAGAAAATGTATGGCAATAGCAATGATAGCTAATGCAATAGCCGAAAGGGTTAAGCGCAAACAGATTAATTTATGGTTCTCTAGAAAATTCATTTGATTATTTTTTTCAAAAATACATTTCTTTATATGATATTTGAAATAATTAGTCATATTCAACATTAAATTAATTATATGAAAGCATATGTATTTCCTGGTCAAGGAGCTCAATTTGTAGGAATGGGGAAAGAATTGTATGAAAATTCTGCCTTAGCAAAAGCCATGTTTGAAAAAGCAAATGAAATCATTGGATTTAGAATTACAGATTTGATGTTCAATGGAACAGACGAAGATTTAAAACAAACTAAAGTTACCCAACCTGCCATTTTTTTACACTCGGTTATTCTTGGAAGTGTTTTACCAGACTTTAAACCCGGCATGGTTGCAGGTCATTCATTAGGTGAATTCTCTGCATTAGTAATGAATAAAACTTTATCATTCGAAGATGCGTTTAGATTAGTTATTGCAAGAGCAAACGCGATGCAAAAAGCATGTGAATTAGCTCCTTCTACAATGGCCGCAATATTAGGATTAGCAGATAATGTAGTAGAAGAAATTTGTGCAAGCATACCTGAGGTAGTAGTAGCAGCAAATTATAATTGTCCTGGACAATTAGTCATATCGGGAAGTATAGCAGGCGTACAAATAGCCTGTGAAAAGTTAACAGCCGCTGGCGCTAAAAGAGCATTAATGTTAAATGTGGGTGGCGCATTTCATTCACCATTAATGGAACCGGCTAGGGTTGAATTAGCAGCAGCTATTCATGCAACAAATTTTGCCAATCCAATTTGTCCGATTTATCAAAACATCAATGCACAAGCCACTATAGATCCTAATCAAATTAAAGACAATTTAATCTTACAATTAACAGGAGCAGTTAGGTGGACACAAACCATCGAAGCCATGATTGCAGGTGGCGCCAGTTCTTTTACAGAAGTTGGCCCCGGAACAGTCTTACAAGGTTTGGTTAAAAAAGTAGATCGACAAATGCCTACTGCAAGTGCAAGTATATTAACAGCCTAAAAATGAAAAATATGATTGTTAATTTAGCTAGTCTCGAAAACGACTTAATCCCAATCATAGCTATTATTAAAAAACATAAAGTTATTTGTTGGAATGGAGAGATGGGTGCTGGCAAAACTACCATCATTGCAAAAATTTGTCAGTTACTTGGAAGTACCGATGAAAAAAGTAGTCCAACTTTTGCCATCTTAAATGAATATACCTGTACTGATGATAAAATTTATCATTTCGATTTATATAGGTTAAAATCTATTGTCGAAGCATTGGATATAGGGATAGAAGAATACTTAGACAGCGGCCACTATTGTATGATTGAGTGGCCCGAAATAATTAAATCGCTATTGCCCGAAAATGCATTGTTTATTGAGATTACGGCCCAAGCCGATAAAAGTCGAAACCTGCAAATTTTAAGCGCTTAGGCTGCCTAATGAATCAAAAATAAATTGATTATCTTTAGCTATAAATTAAAAAAAATATGTCTAATGCACCCAAAGGAATGTCGGCTATTGCAAAACAAGCCATGCTTATGCCTAAAGAGTCGTTAATGACTGCTAAAAATCGTAAGCAAGAACTCAACATTGGCATTCCAAAAGAAATCTCCTTTCAAGAAAATAGAATTGCATTAACACCGCTTTCGGTTGGTTTATTAGTAAACAACGGACACGAGGTGCGCATAGAAACAGGTGCAGGCAATGGCGCCAAATTTTCTGATAGTGCCTATTCCGAATGTGGTGGACAAATAACATACGACCGCCAGAAAGTTTGGGAATCAGATATCATTATAAAAGTAGGTCCGCCCACGCTAGAAGAAATTGGCATGATGAAAATTGGACAAACTTTAATTTCGGGATTACAAGTTGCTACGCTCAAACCTGAGTATTTAAAAGCTTTGATGGCGAAGAAAATAACTGCGATTGCCTACGAATATTTAAGAGACGAAGGAAATATTTTAACAGTAGTAAGATCTATGTCCGAAATTGTTGGATCAACCTCTATTCATATTGCTGCAGAATTATTAAATACGCATAATGGAAAAGGATTATTATTAGGCGGCGTAGTTGGAATACCTCCGACAGAAATTGTGATTATAGGAGCTGGGACAGTTGGCGAGTGTGCAGCCAGAACGGCCATTGCACTTGGAGCAGATGTAAAAGTTTTTGATAACTCTGTTTATCATTTACGCAGACTACAAGAAAACATTGGCACCAGAATTTTTACTTCAGTTATTCAACCCGTTGTTTTAGAGAAAGCACTTGCAAAATGTGATGTGGCTATTGGTGCAATGCGTTCGAAAGAAGGCAGAAGCCCCTGTATTGTTTCTACAGAAATGGTCAATAAAATGAGAGCAGACGCTGTAATCATTGATGTGAGTATCGATCAAGGTGGATGCTTTGAAACTTCAAAAGTAACCAATCATGCAAACCCCATTTTTAGACACCAAGATGTGATACATTATTGCGTGCCTAATATTGCTTCGAGAGTAGCACGAACTGCTTCTTATGCATTAACAAATATTTTTAGTCCTATCTTATTAGAATTAGCTAATGCAGGTGGTATTAAAAATTACCTTTGGGAAAATGCAGGTATCCGCAGTGGTGTTTATATTTATAATGGTCAAATAACTAATAAATATTTATCGAATCAATTTAAATTAACCTTTAAAGATTTAGATTTATTGGTGGCTGCTCAAAATTAAATTATAAATTTTTGAGTGTATTTTCTACCCAAGCTTTTCCCCAGTTTTCTAACTCTTCTGTTGTCCATAAAGTTGGATAGAAAATTCTTTTTTGAAAACGAGGAGGCAAATATTTTTGCCAATTGGTTCCACCAGTTGCTTTAATATCTTCTGGATCTAACTGCAAATAACGAACTTCTGATTTATAATGAGCTAAGGGCCAGTTCACATTTACATTTGTATCAAACCTACGCATGGCTTCTGTTACAGCCGGGTTAGCAGATTGCAGTTCTTGGTATTTAGCAAGTATGGTATTCCCATTTCTGTCATTGGCTAATTGTACAAAAGAAGCCATGTATTTCTCTTCAAACTGAATTAAGGTTAATGTTTTCTTTCCAGTTTTAGCTTCTGTTGCACCATGTTTCCAATAGATAAAAGACAAATATTTTTCTGCATTGAATGGCTCTTTTGCAAATTCTTCGCGTTTATCTTTATCAATTAAATTAATTAAATCTGTGGCAAATATTTCAATTTTACGATACTGTGCCGATTGAAAACCACTTGCAGGTAATAAGGACATGCGGTATTGTAAAAATTGTTCTTTCTCCATTCCATCAACCATAATATCAAAAGAATTCGTAAGATGTTCGAAATAGCGATTGATACGGGTAAGACGCGATAGAAAAAACTTTTCTGTAATGGCTGTTTGATCACAAATTTGTTGGCATTCGTTCAAAATCATTTTGAAATACAATTCGGTTGCCTGATGATACATGATAAAAATCTGCTCATCGGGGAACTTTGTTTTTGGATTTTGTAAGCTGAGCAGGGTGTCTAAGTGAATGTAATCCCAATAAGTAAGGTAATCTGCATGGATTAATCCATCTAAGTAAGCTGTTAAATCTTGGCCGCTTGCCTCAAATTTTTCTTGTAATTTTTGAATGCGTTCGGTAATTTCTTTAGATAATTCCATAATTAAAAAAATGTTTTGATAACCACATGCCTAAGTATAATGCCAACATGCAAAAAATGATATTTAAAATAATATTCCCAAATGCCAATAGCATGTTTCCAGATTTAAGTATTTGATCTGTTTCGGAAATAAAAGTAGAAAATGTACTAAATCCACCACAAAAACCAGTTAATAAAATCAGTTTTAATTCTGCATTCCAATTTGTTTTTGCTAATAACATCGTTGAAAAAAAACCAACCAATAAACAACTTAATACATTGGCTGTAAAAGTGGCCATTGGAAAATTGAATCCAAAGCTCACTTTTGTAAATGCCCAACGAGCAATGCTTCCAGCTCCTCCACCCATAAAAACAAACAATGCACTTTTCATTTTATTTTTTTGATTTTATCATTATTTCCAGCACCTCTTCTATTGGCGTATAGTTAAAAGATAGGGCTTGTATTAATTTTTGATTGTTAAATATATGATTTTTTTGACTTGCGCGTAAAGTAAATTTGCTCAATAAGGTGCTTTTGTGGCATAAAAAAGAGTAGAGCTGTAAGGCCCTAATGATTGCATTACTCCAACTATTGCTTAAGCGAATAGCCATTGGCTTTGTATTTTTAATTTTAGCAATCAATGCGAAAAAGTCTTGATAACTTTTGTTTGCTGCAGAAACGATAAATCTTTCTGCAACTATAGTCGAATCCATTAATTGAATCATTGCTCGACATAAATCTTCCACATAAACCAAAGCAATAGTGCCTTCGGGATAAAAATAAGCTTTGGCATGCACTATGTTTAAAAGCGACATGGCGCCTGCTTGCTTTTCGTCGTAACCTAAAATTACGGAGGGGTTAACAATTACTGCGTCGAGCCCTTCTGTTATGCCGCGCCATACTTCTCTTTCTGCTTCAAATTTACTGACCGAATAGTCTGAAATTGTAGCATCATAAACCCATTGACAAGTTTCGTCGATAGGCATTCCGGGTTTAGCTTCTCCAATTGCAGCAATAGAACTGACATATACTAATTTTTGGATGCCTAAAAATAAAGCAGCATTGATAATATGTGCAGTACCCTGCACATTGGTTCGCCAAATTTCTTTTTTATCTTTTGGATCAAAGGAAACCTTTGCAGCGCAATGGTAAACATGCGAACAGCCTTTCATGGCCTGCTCTATTGCATCATAATCTTGCAAATCGGCTGCTACCCATTCTATTTGGTGAGCATAAGGAACTAAAGAAATTGGCACTTTAGCATTCGGTCGAATGATTGCGCGAATGGGCTTTTGCTGCTGCACCAAAGCTTGTAGCAAATGTCCTCCAACTAAACCGGTTCCTCCTGTAACTAAAATCATAATTTATTTTACAAATATGTGTAAAATAAGGCAGATAATTTATGAGAATTGATATAGGAATGTGTCAAACATTTCTTTATTTTCGCTTATGCTACAAGATTTCTTAAGTCCGATAAATCCATCTAGGTTTGAACCTGAAAACGGTTATTATACCTCGCAATTGGGTGCTAAAATAATTTGTCATCAAAACAGCTTTCCAGATTTAGCAGATGCGCAATTGGCTATTATTGGTGTACTTGAAGACAGAAAAGCGATTCAGAACGAAGGCTGCGCAAATGGAGTGGAGCAAATTCGCGCATTTTTATATCAATTAAATGAAGGCGATTTCCAAAGTAAAATTGTTGACTTAGGAAATATTTTACCAGGCGAAAGTTTAAGAGATACGCATTATGCATTAAAAGTAGTTACAGAATCTTTATTAAAAAAATCTATTATCCCAATCATTATTGGTGGTGGACACGACTTATGTTATGCGCAATATTGGGCATACGAAAATCTAGATAAAAAAGTAGACCTACTTTCTTTCGATGCTCATTTTGATTTAGATGCTAGCGTAGATGAACATCAAATTCCAAATTCGCAATCTTATTTGAATAGCATAATTTTACATGAGCCGAATTTCTTATTTAATTTTAGCAATATCGGTTATCAAACTTATTATGTAAATCAAGAGAGCATTCAACTAATGGATAAAATGTATTTCGACATTCATCGATTAGGTGAATTCAGAAATAAAATTCAAGAATCAGAACCTATTATTCGAAATGCAGACTTGATAAGTGTAGACATTTCTGCCGTTAAAATGGCAGATGCACCTGGCAATGCAAATGCACACCCTAATGGTTTTTACGGAGAAGAAATGTGCCAGATGATGCGCTATGCGGGCATGAGCGACAAATGTTCTTCTATTGGTTTTTACGAATTCAATCCAAAATACGACCATCGTAATCAAACAGCAGAATTAATTGCGCAAATGATTTGGTGCTTTATAGAAGGATTTTACGCTAGAAAAGACGATTTCCCAAGTAGCAGTAAAAATGATTATATAAAATATCGTGCAACATTTAAAGATGTTCAACATGAAGTCATTTTTTTAAAAAGCAAAAAAACAGATCGATGGTGGATGCAAATACCTTATCCAAATTTAATTTCTAAAAATGAAAGGTATTTAATGGTGCCTTGTTCTTACGAAGATTATGTGCAAGCCACAAATGGAGAAGTACCAAATAGGTGGTGGAAAAATTATCAAAAACTAATTGTATAAATTATGAATAGAATATTAATTATTTGTTGTATCATTTCTTTGAGCGCTTGTTCAAAATTTGGTCAAAAAAGCACTTACACCATTGATGGAAATTTGAGTGCTAAAGATTCTAGTGTAATCTACTTGAAAAGCTACCAAACAGCCGAACCTACCCTAGATTCCACTTTTATTGTAAATGGAAAATTTAAATTCGAAGGCAAACTAAGCGCAGCAGCTCAGTTTTTTTTGTATACGAAAAAGAACGAAGAAACAAACCAAAGATTGAGCTTTGTTTTAGAAAATGAAAATTATACTATTAATGGATCTGAAGATAGTATTGCTCAGGCAACAGTTGTTGGAGGAAAAGAGCAAGCGTATTATGCTACATTAAAAACAGCCTTAAAGCCAATAGAAAAAGAATTTAAAGCATTGCAAAAGGCCTATTACCAAGCAGCCGATCAAAAAGATACCGCTTCTATGACGGCTATTGATGCCAAATGGGAATTACAGGGTAAAATTTTTGACAGTTTAAATAATGCTTTTATTAAAAATAATCCAGCTGCCTTTGCCAGTTTATTGGCTATAGATGAACTCGCTGGAGGTGTAATAGATCCAACTATTATAGGCCCTTTAGTGGAAAGCGTAAATCCTAAATTATTGGAGAGCCCATTAGGTAAAACATTAAGCGATAAACTTTTAAAAGCAAAAAAAACAGCGGTAGGTCAACCATTCATTGATTTTAATTCGAAGGATATTAATAAACAAGATTTTCAACTTTCAAAAGTAAAAAGTAAATATATATTATTAGACTTTTGGGCTTCGTGGTGTGGCCCATGTAGAGCCGAAAATCCATTTGTGGTAAAAGCATATGAAATGTATCATCCAAAAGGATTAACCATTGTGAGTGTTTCTTTAGATGATAATGAAACGGATTGGAAAACAGCAGTAGCTAAAGATCATTTAAATTGGATTCATGTTTCTTCTTTAAAAGGATTTGATGAGCCAGCAGCAAAATTATATGGAATAAGTGCTATTCCACAAAATTTATTAATAGATAGTGCAGGAACCATTGTAGCTAAAGACTTACGAGGAGATGCATTAGCAATCGCATTAGCAAATTGTTTAAAATAAAAATATTATGAAATACACTTCTATAGATGCAGCACTTTTTTTTGAGAATAGAAAAAGATTTAATGAAAAATTGAAACCTAGTTCCATGGTTATTATTCATTCTAATGATGAGTTTCCAAGAAGTGGCGATCAGGCTTTTCCATTTCATCAAAATCCAGATATGTTTTGGCTTTCTGGAATAGATCAAGAAGAAAGCATTTTAATTTTATTTCCTGATTGTCCAATACCAGCATATAAAGAAGTATTGTTTTTGAAAAAAACCAACGAACATATTGCGGTTTGGGAAGGACATAAATATACCAAAGAAGAAGCAACTGCCGCTTCAGGAATACATACTGTATGCTGGTTAGAAGAGTTTAAAACAATGTTGCCTATGTTAATGCACCATTGCGAAAATGTTTACCTCAATACCAACGAGAACGATCGCTATGTGCATACTAATCAATATAGAGACTTGCGTTTTGCAAAAGAATTAAAAGAGCAATATCCTTTACACCATTATCAAAGAGCTGCCACCATTTTCAGATCTTTAAGAGCCGTTAAATCTGGTTACGAAGTAGAGTTATTACAAATGGCTTGCGATATTACCGAAAAAGCTTTTCGTAGGGTTTTAAAATTTGTAAAGCCAGGGGTGACAGAATATGAGATTGAAGCAGAAATTATTCATGAATTTATTAAGAATAGGGCAAGCGGTCATGCATACAATCCAATTATTGCATCGGGCAAAAATGCATGTGTTCTTCATTATAACGATAACAATCAAATTTGTAAAAATGGGGAGGTAATCTTGTTTGATTTTGGTGCAGAGTATGCTAATTACAATGCGGATTTATCAAGGTCAATTCCTGTTAATGGTAAATTTACTACCAGACAAAAAGCAGTATATAATGCCGTTTTAAAGGTAATGACAGAAGCTAAGAAGATGTTAGTGGAAGGCACTATCTTAGATGAATACCACAAAGAAGTGGGATTAATTATGCAATCAGAATTAATCGAATTAGGATTACTCGACAAGCATGCCGTTGCCAAACAAGATCCGAATATGCCATTATACAAAAAATATTTTATGCATGGCACTTCTCATTTTCTTGGTTTAGATGTGCACGATATTGGTAATCGTTACGAAAAAATGAAAGCGGGAATGATTTTTACTTGCGAACCGGGTATCTATATTCCAGAAGAAGGATTGGGCATTCGATTAGAAAACGATATCTTAATTACCACCAAGGGGAATATTGATTTAATGCAGAACATTCCAATCACTGCAGAAGAAATTGAAAGTTTAATGAACGAATAAATTAATTTTTATCCGGCTCAATTTCAAGCAACATAGTTAACAGCGAAGTAATTTCTTCTGCTTTAGCTAGGTTGCTTTGTTTTTCGTAAGCACTTATTAAATTTCGCAATACTCTTTTAATAATTTGAATATTACTACAGGGATTATAAAAACTCAAATCTGGCAGAATGTTTAACTGTTTTAAAAAATGATCTACATCTTTTCGATTAAACACCGAGCCCTTGTTAAATGCATTGATATAAAATAATATGCCGTTTGCTTCGCCACTAGAAATATGCGGATATTCTTGGCCTTCATCTAAATAAGCTAATACAAAATGTTGTGGCAAGTTGATTCCATAAATTGGAATATCGAGCCGTTGTGCTACTACAGCATATATGATGGCTAATGAAATTTGATTGCCGCGACGAGATTCGAGTACATTATTTATAAAAGAATTTTGTGGATCATGAAAATTACTGGTATTTCCTGTAAAACCATGTACTGCATAAAATACATGATTTAGAATTTTTACTTTCTCTAAAGGACTCGCATCGTACCGTAGTTCAATCCATGCATCTCTTTTTATTGCATCTATTTGATTGATTATTTTTTGCTCGTCTAAATCGGGATACTGCAAGCGCGCAACAGAAATAAAGCCGTTAAGCAAATCAAACGAGCCCGAGATTGCCCATAGTTTGAGCGCTTCCTTAACCGCTATAAATTGTATTTGATGAATTAAATTTTCAATTCTTTCTTGTAAAAAACTGTCTAATGATTGCTCCCATTGCGTTTCGAGCGTTGGAATAATAGCTGGGCCTAAACTCAAAACCTTTGCAGATACTTGTTCAAAGACCATTTGATCAGGATCATCTAATAAGGAAACTAAGGCCGCTATTTCTTTGGAGTTATGCATCTAACACTAAACTAAAGAAATTTAAATTAATATTCAAAATGTTTGTAAAAGGATTATAATAGCTTATTTTTATTCGATGAATATTTTTAAGCAGGCTTATTATTATTTAAAATATAGACTCCGTGCAAATACTTTACATGGAACACATTCTCCTTATGTGTATCAATTTTTAGAACAAATTTTATATCAAAATGTTTCTAGCGAAAATTTAACGAAAATTGAATTAAGAAGAGCTGATTTGCTAAAGGATCAAAGACAAATTGAAATTACCGATTTAGGTGCAGGATCTCGGCAAAACAATAATCGAATTAAATCAATACAGCGGATTGCTAAATCTGCACTCAAACAACCAAAATTTGCAGCGCTATATTATAACATCATCAAATCCACGAAGCCAGCACATATCATAGAATTAGGCACTTCTTTAGGCATTACCAGTTCTTATATGGCAATGGCAACTTCTCAAAAAATATATACACTAGAAGGTTGCCCAAATACTTTAAACATTGCGAAAGAAACATTTGAAATATTACAGATAAACAATGTAGAAACTGTTTCAGGAAACTTTGATGATACACTTCCTGCATTACTTGAAAAACTGAATCAGGTTGATTTTATTTATTTTGATGGTAACCATACTAAATCAGCAACGTTACATTACTTTAATCTTGCCATTACTAAAGCAAATGAAAATAGCTTGTTTATATTCGATGATATTTATTGGTCGGAAGAAATGATCGAAGCTTGGGAAATAATAAAAGCAGATCCGAGGGTAAGTATTACCATCGATTTATATTTCATTGGCTTAGTTTTTTTCAAAAAAGGTCAAGCCAAAGAAAATTTTACGATTTTATTTTAACAAAAAAAAGCCCTTGTAAAATTACAAGGGCTTTTTTAAATAGCTTAAATTATTTTGTTGCTTCTGCTGCAACAGGCACTAACACGCCGTTTGCTTCAAATGTAATTTCGTTTTTAGGTTCTTTAATTGCATCCATTTCTGCTTTGGTAGCTCCACCATCTTCCGCATAATGCTTTTGATCTTCTACAGAAATTGTTGCGAACTTAGCTGTTCCTTGCATAATTACTTCTTTACCCGCCATCATTGCATTGTCGGTTGGAACAAAGAATGCATAATCTTTAAAAGTAACTTTCATTACTTCGCCATTTCCTAATTCCACATTCATCCAACATCCTTTCTTTTGACAAACTTCTACCACTTTCGCTTTTAATTTTGTATCGTAAGTTGGTGCATTACCCATTTCAGCAAGTAAAGTTTTGGCATCTATTGTACTGTCTGGCGTAATCATTCCACCGTATGAATCAAAATTACCCATTGCAGTTTCTACCCTAGTTGCATCATTACTTTTTTTAGTTTCAGATGAACAAGCTGCAAAGAAAATAGCGATTGCAGCTAATAATATTAATTTTTTCATGTGTATATTTCTTTAATTTGAAACAAAGTTAAGCATATCTCTATTAAAAAACGGAATATTTTTATGCGATTTTAACCAAAAAGCTCTTTAAATAACTCATCTAACCTTCCAACTGCAATAATCTCTAAATTGAATTTCTTTTTATCTATTCCTTTTAGGGAAAATGCAGAAACAATTATTTTTTCAAAACCCAACCTTTCGGCTTCCGCAATTCTTTGTTCTACTCGGTTTACATTTCGGATTTCGCCCGATAAACCAACCTCTGCAGCAAAACAAATTTTAGAAGAAATTGGAATGTCTTCGTGAGAAGAAATGATGGCTGCGATAATTCCTAAATCAATAGCAGGATCTTCTACTTTAATTCCGCCTGTGATATTTAAAAAAACATCTTTGATGCCTAACCTAAAGCCACATCTTTTTTCTAAAACTGCCAGTAGCATATTCATTCTTTTGGCATCAAAACCGTTTGCCGATCTTTGTGGTGTGCCATAAGCGGCTGTGCTTACCAATGCCTGAGATTCAATGAGCATGGGTCTCATGCCTTCTATCATTACGGAAATTGCAATGCCGCTTAAATCTTCGGCACGCTGAGAAATTAATATTTCAGATGGATTATGCACTTCTCTTAATCCGGTACTTTGCATTTCATAAATACCTAATTCGGAAGTGGAACCGAATCTGTTTTTAACCGAACGTAACATGCGATAGGTATGGTGTTGATCGCCTTCGAATTGCAATACGGTGTCTACCATGTGCTCCAATATTTTCGGACCAGCAATGGCGCCATCTTTTGTGATATGACCCACTAAAAAAACAGGCGTCGATGTTTCTTTTGCAAATCGCAATAATTCTGCTGTACATTCTCGAATTTGCGAAACACTTCCTGGCGTTGATTCTATATGCGCAGAATGTAAAGTTTGA
Organism: uncultured bacterium; assembly: GCA_903838995.1. GTDB lineage: Bacteria > Bacteroidota > Bacteroidia > Sphingobacteriales > Sphingobacteriaceae > CAIKLP01. The sequence goes on from CAIMAP010000037.1 coordinate 33,014, forward strand.
ATAGAATCAATGATGACAATATCTGGATTCAATTCTTCAATTTGTTTGAAAATATTTTGGGTAGATGTTTCAGTTAATACAAAACAATTACTTGCTTCTCGTTCGGTAATTCTAGCCGCGCGCATTTTAATTTGATGTTCACTTTCTTCGCCAGAAACATATAATACTTTTGATTTTTTTAAACTAATAGCCAATTGTAAAAGTAAAGTTGATTTACCTATACCAGGCTCGCCACCAATTAAGACCAAAGATCCCGGAACTATTCCTCCGCCCAGCACCCTATTTAATTCAATATCGTGCGTGATGATTCTTTTGTCGTCGGCCTCCTCTATGGTATTTATTAATATGGGTTTATTACTTCGCGTGCTACTACCACTTTGTTTCCATTCTATTTTAGCGGTATTTTTTTCTACAATTTCTTCGACAAATGTATTCCATTGATTACACGATGGACAATTACCTAGCCACTTTGCTGCTTGGTATCCACAATTTTGACAGAAATAGGTTGTTTTCGACTTTGCCATAATGGTTAAATATATTGAAAAAAAAATTACTTTTAGAAATGAAAAAAATACCCCTGCTATATTTGTTCTTCTTACTGTGGAGTTCTGCTCAGGCTCAATCTTATAAGAAATCGAAATTCTTATATGGGCAAGCCGAAGAAAGCAGCCCATATACGCTCGGATTTTATGTTGGAAATGTTGAAAAAAGTCAATTAGCTAGCTCCGATTTTATCCAAGAGAAAAAAGATTTTGCATTTGGTTGCTTTATAGAAAAGCCATTAAATTATCGATTTGCTATTTTAACCGACTTAAGATTACTCGGAGATATCAGTGGAGAAAATTTAAATACAACTATTACCTCGAGCAATAGCAATACTAAATATCATCTGCTCCGCTCTTACGATTTAAATTGTGCATTAAAATATTTAATGGTAGATAAAGCGTATGGTAAAATTTCGATGTCTGCTGGTATTGGCATATTAAATCGATCGACACATATTGAAAGCGCACTAATCGATACAAACTCTACGAATCAAGCTAATGTGGTGTTTCCTGTAACAATATATTATAGCAAGTCTATCAATAAAAGAATTGATGCTACAATTTTATTTAGAAATTATTGGAGCTTGAGTGATGATATTGATGCTGTAAGATTAAATAAAAATAAGGATCAGTACCAATTAATTGCCATTGGGCTGAGTTATAATTTTGGGAACAAAAACTATCGTTTTAAAAAACAAAACACTTGCCCTGCTCAACAATAAAAAGAAATATTTTATTTAATAAAAATAGAAATAACAAAATAAATGAGCGCCGCTAATGCTGCAGAAACAGGAATGGTTAGGATCCAAGCCCATAATAAATTAACCGTTACGCCCCATCTTACTGCAGAAACTCTTTTAGATAATCCAACCCCAATGATAGAACCGGTAATGGTATGGGTAGTAGATACTGGAATTTTAAAATGCTCTGTCATAAATAAAGTAATGGCACCGGCAGTTTCTGCAGCAACGCCTTCTAAAGGGGTTACCTTAGTAATTTTAGAGCCCATGGTTTTCACAATTTTCCAACCACCAGACATTGTACCTAATGCAATGGCAGTGTAACATGCTAAAGGAATCCAATTGGGTAATTCAAAAACTTTTTTACCATTGACTAAATGTGTATTGATATGTAACCAGGTTGGCACTTGACTCATATCTGCATTTGCGCTACTTGTATAGACTACAATGGCTGCGGCAATAATACCCATTACTTTTTGTGCATCGTTACCGCCATGACCTATACTAAATGCCGCGGATGAAACTAATTGCAACTTTCTAAACCACCACTCTGCTTTACTTGGAATCGCGTACTTACAAATATGAATAATGATAACCGATAAGGTATAAGCTAATATCATTCCAATAATAGGTGCAAGAAAAATAAAGGCAGCAATTTTTCCAATCACTTGAAAATTAACAATGGTAATGCCTCCGTGCGCAATAGCTGCACCAGCAAAACCACCAATTAAAGTATGAGAAGAACTAGAAGGAATTCCAAACCACCAAGTGAGCAAACTCCAAAAAATGGCTGCAACTATTCCTGCTAAAATAACCACCAAATTAATTTGAGATGTGTCTACCGCTTTGGCAATAGTATTGGCAACATTGTGTTCTTTGAAAATTAAAAACGCAACGAAGTTAAAAAACGCAGCCCAAATAACAGCTTGCGTAGGCGACAATACTTTGGTGGAAACAACGGTTGCAATGGAGTTTGCAGCATCATGAAAACCATTGATATAATCAAAAATTAAAGAAAGTGCAATAACGGTAAAAAGCAGTGTTAAACTCATGTTTAAATTAATTAA
>CAIMAP010000038.1 GCA_903838995.1 uncultured bacterium
GATAACGAAAAGCAATTATTAGAACAATTAGAATCTGCAAAAGTTGAATGGGAAGCAGAAACGAAAAATAAAAAATATGTTGTTACAGAAGACAACGTAGCAGAGGTTGTTTCGATGATGACCGGTATTCCAATTCAAAGAGTGGGCCAAACCGATAGCCAAAGGTTATTGAATATGGCAGACGAATTGAAAGGACAAATTATTGGACAAGACGAAGCCATTATTAAATTAGCAAAAGCCATTCGAAGAACGCGTGCTGGTTTAAAAGACCCTAAAAAACCAATAGGATCCTTTATATTCTTAGGTCCTACGGGTGTTGGTAAAACTGAATTAGCAAAAGTTTTAGCCAGGTTCATGTTTGAATCAGAAGATTCTTTAATTAGAATTGACATGAGTGAATACATGGAAAAATTTGCTATTTCTCGTTTAGTGGGTGCGCCTCCAGGATATGTTGGTTACGAAGAGGGTGGACAGCTAACCGAAAAAGTAAGAAGAAAACCTTATGCGGTTATTTTATTAGATGAAATAGAAAAAGCACATCCAGATGTGTTCAATATTTTATTGCAAGTATTAGACGATGGTATATTAACCGATAGCTTAGGCCGTAAAGTTGATTTTAGAAATACCATCATCATCATGACTTCCAATATTGGTTCAAGACAATTAAAAGAATTTGGTCAAGGTGTTGGATTTACAACAACTGCAAAAGTTGCGCAAGCAGATACCAATGCAAAGTCTGTTGTCGAAAACGCCTTGAAGCGTGCCTTTGCGCCGGAGTTTTTAAATAGAATAGACGATGTTATTGTATTTAATTCGCTACAAAAAGAAGATATCTTCCAAATCATCGACATCGAATTAAAAGAATTATTTGGCAGGTTATTGTTAATGGGTTATCAAATTCAATTAACAGAAAATGCCAAAGAATTTATTGCAGAAAAAGGATTCGACCCCAATTTTGGTGCAAGACCATTGAACCGTGCGATTCAAAAATACTTAGAAGACCCTATTGCAGAAGAAATACTAAAAGGTGATTTGAAAGAAGGAGATACGCTAGAAGTAGATTTTGTGAAAGATGCAGAAGAAGTAGTAGTGAAAGTAATTAAATCTGAAACAGCTGTAACTACTGATAAATCTGAGAAGCCGGCTAAACCTAAACGCAAGAAAAAAGAAGAAGATCAGGATTCTTCAAAAAATTAATCATAAAAAAAGGCTTCGAAATTTCGAAGCCTTTTTTTATATGCTATTGATTCAAAATTATTTTGAACCCATAGCTTCAATAATTTCTGCATCAACACCCGTAAATGAAAATCCTCCATCATGGAATAAATTTTGCATAGTTACCATTCTGGTATAATCCGAGAACATGCTAATACAATATTCTGCACATTGGTCTGCTGTTGCATTTCCAAGTGGCGACATTTTATTGGCATAATTATAAAAACCATCGAATCCTTTAACGCCCGAACCTGCGGTGGTGTAAGTAGGTGATTGCGAAATAGAATTCACTCTTACTTTTCTAAATTTTCCATAGTGGTATCCAAAACTTCTGGTAATAGATTCTAGCAATGCTTTGGCATCTGCCATGTCGTTATAGTCTGGAAAAACTCTTTGTGCAGCAATATACGATAAGGTTAAAACAGAACCCCATTCGCTAATAGCATCCATCGAATAAGCTGTTTGTAAAACTCTATGTAAAGACATTGCAGAAATATCAAAGCCTTTGTGCATGTTGTCGTAATTAGATTCTGTATAATGAATTCCTTTACGAACATTGATACTCATACCAACAGAATGCAAAACGAAATCAATTTTTCCACCTAAAATTTCCATTGATTTCTCAAATAGATTTTTTAAATCATCCATGCTCGTTACATCTGCTGCAATAATTTCTGCATTGCATTCTGCTGCAAGTTTATTCATTTCGCCCATGCGTAATGCTATAGGAGCGTTGGTTAAAGTTATTTTTGCACCTTGTTTTACGGCTTGTTGCGCCACTTTCCATGCAATCGAATTTTCGTTCAACGCACCAAAAATGATGCCTCTTTTACCTGCTAATAAGTTGTTTGACATAATCTTTTTTATTTTGTTAAGGTTAAATATAATAGCATTAAGGGATATTTACTAATAAGCATGCTTGTTATTTTTTATTTTTTGGTTTTGATGAGCTCTTTTGCCGTACCCATCGCAATTTCACTTGGATTATCGCCACTCAACATCTTTGCAATTTCGAGCACTCTTTCTTCCATGCTTAATATTCTGATGTTTGTATAGGTTTTGTCTTTTTGATGATCTTTATAAACAAAATAATGTGCATCTCCTAAGCCCGCAATTTGAGGCAAATGGGTAATACTAATCACTTGCATGTTTTTACTTAGACTTTGTAAAATGCTGCCTACTTTGTTGGCTACTTCACCAGAAATACCAGTATCAATTTCGTCAAAAATTATGGTAGC
>CAIMAP010000039.1 GCA_903838995.1 uncultured bacterium
CCCAATGAAAAAAGTAAATCAAAAAATTGAATACTGGTAGGGAAATTATAATAAATTTAATCAAGAAAAGCATATGGAAGTTACTAAAGATGATAGCTTAAATTTTAAAGAGGATGGTATTCAAATAGAATATAATTTTCTAGATGAAAATCAAGTTAATGAATTAAGATTGGAATGTGAGAACTTATTTTCTAAATTACAAATTTATGGACACGGGTATGCTGTTCGTTTAAGTAAGACGGTTTGTGAAGTTCCAAACCCAACAGCTCAAATTAATAGCGTAAATGTTTTAGAATTGGCAATCGATATTGCAAATGTGATTGAGAGCCTTGGTTTTGATAACTATAAACTTGCTCATGTTGCTTTATATCATGAAAAAAATAACCCTAATGAGTTAATTTGGCATTCTGATATGAGAAATGGGGGATTAATAAGAGCACAAATTGTAATACATGGGGGTGATTTAAATAGTGGGGCTTTTAGATATTTTAAAGGTTCTCAAAAAATAGCCTCACCTGATGTATACTATCCTAGTAAAGAATATATGAATAGTAATAGGGATAATGTAGTAATCTGTAATAAAAAAAATGGATCGCTTTTTTTAATTAATACATTAGGCTATCATAGTAAATGTGCTTGCTTGGACACTCGAATTTCATTTATGTTTGACTTTCTCCCTGCGGATTACATTTTAAATAATCCTAATGATGTATCATCAGATATACATTTAACAAGTTCAAAGCTTTCACATAAAGTTATTGAAAATATTAAACTATTCCAAAACGGTGTTTTGTCAGGAACAAAATCACCTAATACCGCAGATGCTTACAAGTTCAATAAATATCTAGCTGGAGCAAATACCGCTGATATAACACATTTTTTAAAAGCACTATTTTACAAAATACTTAAAAAATAGATTCTCGAATTCAGGGTATATTAATTCTCAATCAAAAAGTAATATTTTTAATTATATCCTTCATGTTCTGTGCCGGACAAAACTAAATTTTACTTACAATGGGAAAACATATGTTAAATATAATAATGAGGTTAAATATTGATGTTTTATTTAATTATATAATTCATTTAATTCATTTAGTTGAATTAAGGAGAATTGAAAAAAAATGTGGTTGTCTGATCAATTATGTTCCTCAGGGTTTTAATGGCATTAAAATAATAACTTCAAATGGGGATTATTCAAAATTTATAATCGATGCTACTAGCCACCTTAAATCTGATACACTAATTGATTGCTCAGGTGGCGTTTCAATTGGGCGTTATTTTCACACTGGTAGAGGGCTAACCATTTTTTCTACAAATCATAATTATGAAAGTGGTGTATCTATACCATATGATAGCGCTGTAATTATTAAACCGGTTGTCATAAAAGATTTTGTTTGGTGCGGAAGTAATGTGACGATTGTACCAGGTGTCACCATAGGAGAAGGTGTAGTCATAGGAGCTGGTACAGTAGTAACTAAGGACGTACCTGATTATGCTATAATTGGTGGCAATCCTCACAAAATAATAAAATATCGTAATATAGAAACCTTTATAAATTTAAAAGATAATGGTCAATTCTATTAAGGAGGAAAATAAAATCATTATATTTTGTCAGGCACCAGCTGATATGCCTTACTTTTTGTCGTTATACGAAAAATATAAAGAGGAAAAAGTTATTTTGGTTTATGTAA
>CAIMAP010000040.1 GCA_903838995.1 uncultured bacterium
AAAAAACAGCATAGCATTAAAGCATAAGAAAAGAAAACAACACATCGCTATATCAAAAAAAATTAAAACCATTTTTAGTGTTAAAAAAACAGATCCAAATTGGCTTAAAAGCATAAAAACTGTATTTAGAAAAATAAACATTACTTTTTTTTCGATACTTTTAATTTTAACCTTTCTGATATTATTGACTCATGCTTAATTTCCTTACCTTTAAATAAAATCCTTACGCTTTGATCAGTATCCTTATCCCTGTATTTAATGCTAATTGCACGCAATTAGTAATGCAATTACAAACGCAATGCGAATTGACGGGATTGGTCTATGAAATAATCATTGCCGACGATGCTTCGACGAATCAGGAAATAAAATCGGCTAACAGCACTTTAGCTGCAATTAAAAATGTACAATACCTAGAATTAACAAATAACATTGGTCGTTCGGCCATTCGCAATTACTTAGCATCAATAGCTAAACAAGCCTATTTATTGTTTATTGATGACGACATGGCGCTGATTGATGATGAATTTATCAAGCGTTATGCCAATGTAATGGAGAGCGATGAGGTAATTTATGGTGGTTTGGTTTATCCTACTTATTACAAAGAAACTGCATTACTTAGAGAAACTTTTGGTAACGAGAGAGAAGTAAAATCGCTAGCCGATAGGTTAAAATCGCCAACACAAAATATTGCAACCTGTAACTTAGTCGTTAAAAAATCTGTTTTTGATGCAATAAAATTCGACGAAACAATTAAGCAATATGGTTGGGAGGATAATTTATTCGCCCTACAATTAGCCCAAAAAGGTGTGAAAATTGCTCACATCAATAATCCACTTTTACATACGGGTATTGAAAGCAACGAGGTTTATTTAGCAAAAACGATAATCGCTTGCAAAACCTTAGCCAGCTTGGCATTGAGCGAAAAATACAAACTCGAATTACAATCTATAAAACTATACCGCGCCTATAAAATTTTAGCTAAATTAAATTTAGTTGGGCTTTTTTGTTTTAGTTTTAAAATAATTAAAAAAGGAATAGAAAATCACTTAAGTGCTAAGCAGCCAAATTTAATTTACTTTGATTTATGGAAATTATATCAATTGGCAATGGCATTAAATAGCAGCAACACTTTGGTAAATCGCCAGTAATTTTTGAGATTCTTTTTGCCAATTATATTCCAATTTTGCTTTTTCACAATTCGCAACTAATCTGGCATGCAACTGCTCATCAGTTAATAATGAATGAATGGCTTGAACTAGGTTTTGTGTAGTTAAATCGCACATGACAGCCACTTCGTATTTATTATTTATTTGAAGATATTCTGGAAAATTATTTGTTATTGATGGCAAACCGGCATGTATATAATCAAAACATTTATTGTTAAGCGAGTAATAATAACTCAAGCCTAAATTCTCCGAAACATTGATGCCAATATAGGCCTCTTGCGTAATGATATTTAAATTTTCTGGTGCAATAAATCCTTTAAAAATAATTTTTTCTTGTAACTGAAGTGTTTGTACTTGCGATCTCAATTCTTGGCTAAGGTCGCCTTCTCCAACTAATACTAATTTACAATCAACCCATTGCATGGCTTCAATTAATTGCGTTAAACCCCTACCCTTGTTGAGTGCACCTTGATACAAAATATAGCGTTCTTTATTAATTGATGAATCTGCTGTAACAGGCTGATCTATTAAGTATGGCACATTTCGAATGGTTTGAAAACGCGTATGATATTTGGCTTCGAATAATTGGGCAATGGAATCACTAACTGTATAACAATGGCTTAATTTTGGAACGATAAATTGTTCGATAGAGCGCCATATTTTTTGAGTAAATGGTCTATTGATTACTTCTGGCACTTCGGTAAAATATTCGTGCGCATCATACACACAAGGTTTATGTTTGATTCTTGACACTAGGTAACCAGGTAAGATGGTATCTAAATCTATCGCATTAACAATATCAAAGGCATTAAAAAGGAGATAAAAAAACAAACGAATATTAAATTCTATATAAAATAACTTTCCTTTATCAAAAAAGCAATTTAACCTGTGTTGCTTATAAATAGAAGGTTTTAAAGGTAATGAATGATTTCTTTTACGACCTAATAATAGCACATCGTAGCCCGCATTTGCTAAAGAAGTAGCAATTTTATGCATGCGTTGATCGTATGTAATATCGTTAGTTATGGTTAATATGATCTTTTTCAAGTAGGCCTTTTTGTGTAATTATCACTTCGTTTTTGTTAGCATATTGTATCAAACCTTCTTCTGCGAATATTTGAATTTGAGCCAATACAGCTTTTTCTGGAATATCTTTCACTTGTATTAATAAATCATTCAAATATAATGGTTCTGCGCCAATCATATTGGCTAACCTGGCAAAGGTAAAGACCTTTTGATTTGTTTGCTTATTTAACAAACAGATGTCGCATTGGCCACAAGGCGCTACTGCCTTTTCATCAAAATAAGTTCTCAATTGTACAGACCTGCAAATGGGTGCATGCACATAATCAATCATGGCATTAATTTTAGTCTTTAAAATATCGAACCGTTGACGATAATAATTGCCATCTATTTGCACATGCGATGCGGGTAACCTATCTGTTAAAAAGTGAATAATTGGTTTTTCGGTAATGGGAACATAATCTATTACTTGATAGCTTTTGAGCATTTGAAGTTGAGATTTAGTTTCCGTCATCGATAGCTGAGCCCTTGCTGCAATATCATTTTCATTGATTGCGGTATATTGATCGAATAAACCTGTATAAGAACGCAATATTGTTTGCAAGAGTATTTCAAATTTCGGATTTGTTTGTTGAAAATGATGAAAAGCATGTTGATCTACTAAAAAGAAAATTTTAGCAGGATTAAAAACTTCTTCAGACAAATTAAAATATCCTGCTTTTTCTAGAAATTTTAAGGCATTGATTAATTTGATAGCTGAAAATCCCGAGCGTGAAATGAGCAGCGTTAAATCAAATTCTAATTGAGTGTTTAATCCAGCACCTATAGGTATTTGCAACATATTCATCACAAATTCATAAGTCTGTTTAATTTCTGCTATGCTAGGGTATTCGGTAATATATTTACGATTTAATTCGGCTATATCGTGTTCTTGAAATAATAAAATAGCATATGCTTTTTGCTCATCTCTTCCGGCTCTTCCGGCTTCTTGATAATACGCTTCTAAACTATCTGGTAAATCGAGGTGAATCACTATACGCACATTGGCTTTGTCTATTCCCATGCCAAAAGCATTGGTAGCCACAATTACACGCGTTTTGCCACTCATCCATTCATCTTGTTTTAAAGACCTGAGCTTAGCATCTAAACCAGCATGGTAATAATCGGCAGATATTTGATGGGCGCAAAGCCAATCGGATAGCTCTTTACAGCCTTTTCTATTTCTAACGTAAATAACAGCAGTACCCTTTGTTTTATTTAAAATTCGAAGTGCCCTATTAAATTTATCGCTTTCTTGAAGTACTAAATAATTTAAATTTTTTCTTTCGAAACTTTGTTTAAAAATCACGGGGTTTTGAAAACCCAATTGCTTCATAATATCTTCCTGCACATTGGCTGTTGCAGAAGCAGTAAGTGCAATAACCGAAATGCCCGGCAGTAATAATCTTAATTGAATAATATTTAAATAAGCTGGTCTAAAATCGTAACCCCATTGCGAAATACAATGTGCTTCATCGATCGCAATTAATGTCACATTCATTTTTTTTAATCGCTCTTGAAACAAAGGCGCAGCAATGCGTTCGGGCGAAATAAACAAAAATTTAGTTTGATCGTAAATGCAATTATCTAAGGCAAAATCAATTTCTCTGGAGGTCATTCCAGAAACAATAGATACTGCTTTAATTCCTTTTGCTTTTAAACCCTCTACTTGGTCTTTAATGAGTGCGATTAATGGAGAAATTACAATGGTTAAACCATCTTGAGCTAAGGTAGGTACTTGAAAACAAACGGATTTACCGCCGCCTGTTGGTAGTAAGGCTAAAGTATCTCTTTTATCCAAAACCGATTCGATAATATCTTTTTGCATGGGTCGAAATTTGGGATGGCCCCAATATTTCAATAAGATATTTTCTAATGTGGTTTCCAACGACGATTTTTTTGTTTTACAATATTAGAATAAATACGCTTTGAATAACATTTAATACCTGCTAATTTTTTACAAAATGCGCTTTTTTTGTCAATTTATAGGGTTTTTAATCGTACATGCTTAAAAAAAATCTTAAATTGCACTTTATTTCAAAAACCATGAATATCCTTGCTTTAAATGCCATTTCGCCTATAGACGGTAGATATAGAAAATCTACACAAGAACTAGCTGCCTATTTTTCGGAAGCCGCTTTAATTAAATACCGTGTATTAGTAGAAGTAGAATATTTTATCGCATTATGTGATTTAAAATTACCTGGTTTAGCAGATTTTGATTCAAAAAATTACCAAGCCATTAGAAATTTAGCCATTCATTTCAACGAAAATGATGCGCAAAAAATAAAAGATATTGAAGCAGTAACCAATCACGATGTTAAAGCCGTTGAATATTTTTTAAAAGAAGCTTTTACTTCATTGGGTTTCGAAAAATACTTAGAGTACATTCATTTTGGATTAACTTCTCAAGATATCAATAATACCGCAATCCCTTTAAGCTTTCAACAATCCATACACGAAGTATATTTTCCACATATCGAAAGTTTAATTGCGCAATTACAGGTTTTGGCAACTAATTGGAAAGACATTTCGATGTTGGCTCATACACATGGGCAGCCTGCTTCGCCAACCCGTTTAGGTAAAGAGTTAGAGGTATTTGTTGAACGATTGAATGTGCAATTAATTCAATTCAAACAAATTCCTTATTCGGCTAAATTTGGCGGCGCTACCGGAAATTTCAATGCGCATAAAGTAGCCTACGGCGAAATAGATTGGATTAATTTTGCAAACGATTTTGTAAATAAGCAATTAGGTTTGTCTCGCTCTCAAAGAACTACGCAAGTTGAGCATTACGATAATTTTGCCGCACAATTTGATGCCTTAAAAAGAATCAATACGATATTAATTGACTTCAGTAGAGACATGTGGTCTTATATTTCGATGAATTACTTTAACCAACAAATTAAAGCTGGCGAAATTGGTTCGTCTGCCATGCCTCATAAAGTAAATCCAATAGATTTTGAAAACGCTGAAGGAAACCTTGGTTTAGCGAATGCCTTATTCGAACATTTAGCAGCAAAATTGCCTATTTCAAGACTTCAAAGAGATTTAACAGATTCTACAGTTTTTAGAAATATTGGTGTTCCATTGGCTCACACTTTAATTTCTTTTAAATCTTTAAACAAAGGTTTAGCAAAATTAATGTTAAACGAAGCCGCATTAACTGCCGACCTCGAAAATAATTGGGCGGTTGTAGCAGAAGCCATTCAAACCGTTTTAAGAAGAGAAAATTTTCCTAAACCATACGAAGCATTAAAAGAGTTGACCAGAAAAAACGAAAAAATCACCCAAGAAAGTATTCGAAATTTTATTGATGGTTTAGCGATTAGTGATAGCTTAAAAGAGGAATTAAAATTGATCAGTCCACATAATTATACTGGTTTTTAATTTCAATTTATTTGAAAAAATTTAGCTTCACTTCTAAAGATCAAATCTGGCATATTTTTGACGACCAACAGTCTGAAACGCTCGTAATTGTTACCAAAAACAACGAAAAAAGAATTACGGAATATTATCATATTTGCTTAAAAACAGGTCAAATTAATGTGCTTGACATTCCATTGCCATCCGAAATACCATGGAATATTTGTAAAGTATATCAACAAAAAATTATTTTTCAATCTCCTATTTCTAATAACAGACCCGAGCAGCAATATATTTTAGTATACGACATAGTAGCTAAAAAAATTGTATTAGAAAACTACCAAAGAGGCATTCAAACTGTTGTTCAACAAGGAATCATCTCCTATTTATTAAAAATTGAACCTCAAAAATTTGAGTTAATGACCTTCGACAAAAACGAAGTTTTGCAAGACTTAACAATAGACCCCATTAGCACTGATCATTTAAAATTACCTATTAGCACTTCTGCTAATCTGTTAAGCATTCAGCATAAAGCCTTCGATATTAGTGCAACATTAAATTTGGCTTTTCATTTAAAAGTAAGCTTAAATAATGCGGTTATTTACGAATGGGAAGCAGCAGAAATTCAAGACTTAAGGCCCGAAAATGATTATTTTATGGTGATTCACAATTACCTATTCATTTTAAAAGAAAAAAATACCATAGAAATTATCGAATTAAAAGCATAAAAAACTACCTTAGTGCCATGAAAAAATTAGCCTTAATGCTAGTACTAATCCTTTGCAATTTTGTAGCCAATGCTGCAATTGATTCGATTGGTATTGAAAAAACTAATACGCAAAATTATATATTACATAAGGTTGATAAAAGCGAGGGCTTATATGCCATTGCAAGAAAATATCGTACTACCGCTACTGCAATTCAAGAAGCAAATAATCTAACAACTACCGGTTTGCAATTAGGTCAGGTGTTAAAAGTGCCTACCACACAAAACTTAAGCATTGCTAAAGTAAGCACAGCTACCAAAACTATTCAAAGCCCAGTGATCACCGCTAAAAATTATTCATACGAAAACAGTAAAGAAGTCAACGAAACAGGACTTGCCGGTTGGATAAATGATAAAAATTCAAATCCTAAAAAATCTGTTGCTTTACATAATACTGCCGTGATTGGAACCATTATGAAAGTGAGTAATCCTTCAACAGGTAAAATGGTTTATGTGAAAATAATTGGCTCCATTCCTAATGCCATTGAAAACGAAAACTTGGTGATTCTTTTGTCGAAAGCTGCAGCTAGTTTAATAGATGCCACCGAACCAAAATTCAAAGTCAACCTAACTTACGCTTCACCTAAATAATGAATTTAGCAAAACCATATTTAATTGGCATTGCAGGCGGTAGCGCATCGGGTAAAACCTATTTACTCAATGCCTTATTAAATCATTTCAATGCAGATGAAATTTGTTTAATCTCTCAAGATCATTACTATAAACCGCAAGCAGAACAATATGTTGATGAGAATGGTCAGATTAATTATGATTTACCAGAAGGGATAGATCAAGAGAGATTAATGGCAGACATACAAAGTTTATTAGCTGGCAAGCCCGTTAAAAAATTAGAATATACCTTTAACAATCCAGACGCCAAACCAAAAGAATTAACCATTAATCCTGCTCCAATTGTGGTCATCGAAGGTTTATTTATTTTTCATTTTCAAGAATTATTTAAAGCTTTTGACTTAAAAATATTTATCGACGCAGATCATGATATTAAATTAACGCGACGAATTCAAAGAGATCAATTGGAAAGAGGCTTGAACATGGAAACTGTGTTATACCAATGGCATAACCACGTAATGCCCGCTTTTGACAAATACCTATTACCCTATCAACCAGTTTGTGATGTGGTGATTCATAACAATCAAGAAATAAAAAAGGACATCGAACAGCTGGCATATCAGTTAAGAATGTTTCTTTCTAAATAAAGCTTAATTACTTAATATACAAGCATATAAGCATTTCCCCCGTTTTTGACAGTTTAAATCAAGTACAACAAACATACTTATTTACTTAAGAATGAATTACTTATGTAATTCAATAATAATTGCCTTGGATGGCAATTTGTGCTTTAATAAATTAAAAAAATAATTAGCTTTGCAAGCTTGTAAGTATTAAAAAACAAGGAATTTAATCATATTAATCAATTTATTATTTAGAAATTATGCAGGGAAAAGGTGCTATTAGATTTTTTGCAATTGCTTTAGCAATTGCATGTGTTTATTCTCTCTCATTTACTTTTGTTTCGAGTGGTGTAGAAAAGGATGCTATAGAATTTGCAAATGGTGATCCATTAAAAGAAAAAGCGTATTTGGATTCGATGCAAACAGAAGTTGTTTACAATTTAGGTTTTGCAAAGTTCAGTTACCAAGAATGTAAGCAATTGCAATTAAATTTAGGTCTTGACTTAAAAGGCGGTATGAACGTAACCATGGAGATCTCTTTAAAAGATCTTATTCGTTCTATGGCAAATTATAGTACAGATACTGCTTTTAACAAAGCATTAGTAGTAGCTGAGCAAAGAAGTATTAAATCTCAAAAAGATTATATTTCTTTATTCTATGAAGCATATAACGAACTAAAACCAAATGTTAGGTTAGCTGCTTTATTTGCTACTAAAGAGAATAGTCCAAGAATCACTAATAGCTCTTCTAACGAAGAAGTATTAAAAGTGCTTCGTACAGAATCTGAAAGTGCGATAGATCGTTCATTCAATATTCTTAGAACACGTATCGATAAATTTGGTGTAACCCAACCAAACATTCAATTACAACAAGGTAGTAACCGCGTATTAATTGAATTACCTGGTGTTACAGAACCAGAGCGTGTTAGAAAATTATTACAAGGTTCGGCACAATTAGAATTTTGGGATGTATACGCAAACGTAGAAATTTTCTCTAGTTTAGATAAAGCTAATGCGGCATTAAAAGGTAAA
>CAIMAP010000041.1 GCA_903838995.1 uncultured bacterium
ACCTTTAGTACCCAAAAATCATCCTTTCTTAAACGAAAGTTTACATCACGAAATTTAATTTATTAACGATTCAAATTGAATATCAATCGTATGAATATATCTATAGCACAGCAATTAAAATCATCAACTAAAGCAATCTTACTATTCGTTTTATTGACGATTTCCTCAACAATATCTTTTGCACAAGCCACTATGCCTGCGGCAACTGATGTTGCAAGTCAAGAACTTGGAATCACTTTTTGGTTTTATGTTTTATTATTAATCGCTGCTGTTTTTGCTTTCGCGGTAATCAATAAAACTTTAAAAGTGTTAGAATTAACACAAGAATTAAACGGTAAGAAAATCAAAAACACTTACAATAAAGTAAATGGTGTATTCTTTATCTTTTTCTTGGTTTTATTCTTAGGTTATGTGTATTACGAATTCACTACGCATGGCAGAATGGGATTGCCAGAGTCGGCTTCGGAGCATGGGGTAATCACAGACAATTTATTTAACATCACAGCACTCATTACCGGTATTGTATTTATCATCACCCATATTTTATTGTTTTATTTCTCTTTCAAATACAAAGGGAAAGAAAAAAGAACCGCATTCTTTTATCCACACAATGATAAGTTAGAATTATACTGGACTATTATTCCAGCAATTGTTTTAGCGGTAATGGTTTTATCGGGATGGAAAGCTTGGACAAATATTACTGCGCCAGCACCCAAAGAAGCATTGACCATTGATGTTACCGGAAAACAATTCGCATGGATTGTGCGTTACCCTGGCAATGACAATACTTTAGGTTCAAGAGCATTTAAATTAGTAAACGACGTAAACGAAACAGGGGTAGATTTTAATGATAAAAACGCGAAAGACGATTTATTTGTAAACGAAATTTATTTGCCAGTTAACAGACCCGTTAAATTTAATTTCAATGCAAGAGATGTAATTCACTCTGCATACATGCCGCACTTTAGAGCGCAAATGAATTGTGTGCCGGGTATGCCTACTACTTTTTGGTTTAGGCCAACGATCACTACCGAGCAAATGCGCTTAAAAACAAATGATCCTAAATTTGATTATGTTTTATTATGTGCTAAAGTTTGTGGTAGTGCGCATTATAATATGCAAGTAAAAATAGTGGTAGTGAATGATACCGAATATGCAACTTGGTTGGCTACTAAGAAGCCTTTTTATACAGAAGAAATGGCTAAACAAATTCAAGAAGCGGAAGCAAGTGTTGCCAAAGCAAAAGAAGAAAAATTAGCGTTAAATACTCACGAATAAAAAAATTAGATAGATTTTTTATGTCAGATCACACAACACATCACGAGGAGCATCACAAAGAAACATTTATTTCAAAATATGTGTTCAGTATGGACCATAAAATGATTGCAAAACAATACTTAATTACAGGTATTATTATGGCAGTGATTGGAATGGTGCTTTCTATATTATTTAGAATCCAATTAGGCTGGCCAGATGAGTCTTTTCCTTTCTTAGAAAAAGTACTAGGTAAATGGGCACAAGGCGGAAGAATAGATCCATCATTTTACATGTCAATGGTTACCATTCATGGAACTATTATGGTATTCTTTGTATTGACTGCAGGATTGAGCGGAACCTTTAGTAATTTATTAATTCCATTACAAGTTGGCGCAAGAGATATGGCATCGCCATTTATCAATATGCTTTCTTATTGGTTTTTCTTCTTGTCTAGTGTAATCATGACTTGGTCATTATTAATCGAAACTGGTCCTGCTTCTGGCGGGTGGACAATCTATCCTCCACTGTCTGCATTACCAAAAGCAATGCCAGGCTCAGGCTTAGGAATGACGCTTTGGTTAATTTCCATGGCCATATTCGTTGCTTCTGCTTTAATGGGTGGTATTAATTATATCAGTACGGTTTTAAATATGCGTACCAAAGGCATGTCGATGACTAAATTGCCATTAACTATTTGGGCGTTTTTATTGACTGCAATTTTAGGGGTATTGTCTTTCCCAGTTTTATTCGCTGGTGTTATTTTATTAATTTTTGATAGAGGATTTGGAACAAGTTTTTACTTGTCAGATATTTTTATTGGTGGCGAGGCATTGCCTAATCATGGCGGAAGTCCAGTATTATTCCAACATTTATTTTGGTTCTTAGGACATCCCGAAGTATACATCATCATCATGCCAGCATTGGGTATTAGTTCAGAGATTATTGCAACAAATGCAAGAAAACCAATCTTTGGATACCGCGCCATGATTATTTCTTTAATTGGTATTGCCTTTTTATCTTTCATTGTTTGGGGTCACCATATGTTTATTACCGGAATGAATCCGTTCTTAGGTTCGGTCTTCATGTTTACCACCTTAATCATTGCGGTACCATCGGCAGTAAAAACTTTTAATTATTTAGCCACACTTTGGAGAGGTAATATTCAATTTACACCAGCTATGTTGTTTGCAATTGGATTGGTTTCTTTATTTATTACCGGTGGATTAACAGGTATATTTTTAGGAAACGCTTCTTTAGATATTAACTTACACGACACTTACTTTGTAGTTGCCCATTTCCATATTGTAATGGGTAGTGCGGCCATGTTTGGCATGTTTGCAGGAGTTTACCATTGGTATCCTCGTTTGTTTGGAAAAATGATGGATGAGCGTTTAGGCTATTTCCATTTTTGGTTAACTTTTATTGCGGTTTATTGTGTGTTTTTCCCAATGCACTTTATGGGATTAGACGGTGTGCCCAGAAGATATTATGCTTTCACTAGTTTTGATTTCATGAAAGAATGGTTAGCAGTTAATAGATTTATTAGTATTGCCGCTATCTTAGGATCACTTGCACAATTTATTTTCTTATACAACTTCTTCAGAAGTATTTTTAAAGGAAAGAAAGCACCACAAAATCCTTGGAATTCAAATACATTAGAGTGGACTGCACCAGTAGAACACATGCATGGCAATTGGCCAGGAGAAATTCCTTGGGTTTATCGTTGGCCATATGATTATAGCAAGCCAGGACATGACGAAGATTTTATTCCGCAAAATGTACCATTATCACAAACAATGTCTTCGAACTTGCCAGGTGATTATGGAACGCATCACGGTTCAAAAGCCAGTCATTAATAATTAAAAAAAAGTATGGATCATGCCGCAAATATTTCGGAGTATTCATCAAAAGAAAAAAGGTTTTTAAAGATTACCTTTTATACAATTTGTTCTTTGTTTCTTTTGATTCTTGCTGGTGGAGTAGTAAGAAGTTCGGGCTCAGGAATGGGTTGCCCAGATTGGCCAAAATGTTTTGATCAATGGGTGCCACCAACGAGCGTTTCGCAACTTCCTGCAAACTACGAGCAAGCATATGTCCATAAAAGGCTTGAAAAAAATAATCGCTTTGCTAGTCTGTTGAATAAAATTGGATTTGCTGAACAAGCAGATCGAATTTTAAAAGACCAATCTGTTTTAAAGTCTGAACAATTTAATGTTTGGAATACTTATACAGAATATGTGAATCGTTTGATTGGTGCAATCACCGGCATGTTCATGCTCGCAATGACCATAGCAGCATTTGCAATTAGGAAAAATAACCGCGGTGTATTTTCCATTTGTTTAAGCTCATTGGTATTGGTTGTTTTGCAAGCTTGGATTGGCTCTTGGGTAGTGTCTACAAATTTAACCAGTTGGGTAATAACTGTACACATGTTTTTAGCACTGGTAATAATTGGATTAGTTGTGCTGGCATATCAAAATGTAAAGTTTAAAAACTTACCAGATTTAAAATTATCTGCTAAGAAATTAAGAACTGCGGAATTGTTTACCTGGCTTAGTTTAGCCTTGTGTACAGCTCAAATAATATTTGGTACCGAGTTAAGAGAAAGCGTAGATCAACAAGCTACATTTTGGAATCAAAGTAATAGAGCATCTTGGGTTGCATTAAGCGGAGAGGTTTTTAATATTCATAAAGGCTTTTCTTTATTACTTACTTTGGCTACCATAATTTGTTCGGGTTATATCCTCGAGCATTTTAAAGAAATAAAAAGATTAATAAGCTATGTAATTGTTATTATAACAATTATGGCTTTACAAATAATTACAGGCATTGTGCTGGCCTATTTTAATTTGCCGCCAGCTATGCAAACTTTGCATTTGTTTTTTGCAAGTTTATTGATAGGCGCCTGGGTATTACAATTAGCACTATTAGCAAACTATAGAAAAAGTATTTCTATGGCGATAATAATATAAATGATCACAAAAGAAATCAATATCGCACCCTTACAAATGAAAGCTAGAATTGGCAGTTATATTCAATTGCTTAAATTGAGACTAACCTTGCTCGTTGTGTTTTCTGCTGCCATTACTTTTGCATATGCTGCAAAAGGGCAATTGAGATGGTCGGAATTATTATTGATGATATTGGGTGGAATATTAACAACTGGTTCTGCGAATAGTCTGAATCAAATTATCGAAAAAGACACCGATAAATTAATGCATCGTACGCAAAACAGACCGATGCCAACTTATAAATTAAGTTTAGCAGAAGCGCTCACATTTGCAATAAGTATCGGTGTTGCAGGCATATTTATTTTAACTTATTACTTTAACTTAATCACCGGAATATTAGGCTTATTTTCTATTATTTCTTATGCTTTTATTTATACGCCTTTAAAACTAAAATCTAATTTTGCGGTTTTTGTAGGCGCCATTGCTGGTGCAATGCCACCGCTATTGGGCTATGTAGCCTATACCAATCAATTTGGTTTCGAACCAGGCATTATGTTCGCCATACAATTTATATGGCAATTCCCTCATTTTTGGGCTATTGCTTGGGTGTTAGATGAAGATTATAGAAGAGCTAATATATTTTTATTGCCGTCGAAAGAAGGTAGAGGTAAAAGTAGTGCATTGCAAATCATGTTATTTACACTAGTATTAATTCCTGTTAGTTTATTGCCCATAAAATTTGGGATGGCTGGCACAACACTAGGTATTATTTCCGTTTTAGCCGGACTCGCATTTTTTATGCAATCTGTAAAATTATATAAAGAGTGTTCGGTAAAAGCTGCACGCGAATTGATGTTTGGTTCATTTATTTATTTGCCAGTAGTACAAATTATTTTATTGATCGATAAATTATAAGCTATGATAGCAGAAGAGACAACATCTAATACAGCATTTAACAGCCAACCTAAAAAGTTTGTCACCTGGTTATTTGTTCTCAGTTCTTTAATGTGTTTTGCTGGCTTAACTAGTGCTTACATTGTGAGAAAAGCAGAAGGCAACTGGAAAATTTTTGATTTGCCACAGGCGTTTTATTATACTACTGTACTTATTTTATTAAGCAGCATCACTTTGCATTTGTCATTAACAAATGCCAAAAAAGGGCAAATAGCTAAACAGAAAAATTATTTAGTTATTACGATCATTTTAGGGCTTGGATTTTTATTTGGCCAATATTTTGCTTGGAAACAATTAGTAGCAAATGGCATTTATTTTGCTGGTAATCCTGCAGAATCATTTTTATATGTCATCTCTGGATTTCACGCATTTCATATTATAGCCGGCATTATGCTTTTATTGTTTGCATTAACTGGCACTTTCAGCAAAATCAATCAAACAAAAAATATATTCCGCATGGAAATAAGCACCATCTTTTGGCACTTTATTGACATTTTGTGGATATATTTGTTAGTGTTTTTATTAATCAATAGATAGTTTTTAATACCAATGACAACAAACACTTCAGAAATCGACGAGATTAAATCAACACCATGGAATGGTGGAAGATCTCCTTTTAATGTGGAGTATGGTAAAATGATGATGTGGTTTTTCCTGCTCTCAGATGCCTTTACTTTTTCAGGGTTACTAATTGCTTATGGCGCTTTGCGTTTCAGTAGTGTATCGTGGCCAAATCCAGACGAAGTTTTCCAGTCTGCTCCAGGCATTCATGGCGGAGCACCATTGGTGTTCGTTGGTATCATGACATTTATTTTAATCATGAGTTCTGTAACCATGGTATTAGCCGTTGAAGCAGGTCATCGTAAAGCTAAATCAGAAGTTTCTAAATGGATGATCTGGACAATTATCGGTGGATTAGCATTTTTAAGTTGTCAAGCTTGGGAGTGGACACATTTACACCACGAAGGTGCTTGGTGGGGTGCAAATCCTTTCTTAAATAAAGACGGCTCTGTGGCTTCTACTAACTTCACTAATTTATTTTTTACCATTACTGGTTTCCATGGTTTCCATGTTTTCTCTGGTGTGGTATTGAATGTGATTATATGGATCAATGTATTAGGCGGAACCTACGAACGCCGTGGACATTACGACATGATTGAAAAGGTTGGACTATACTGGCACTTTGTAGACTTAGTGTGGGTATTTGTGTTTACCTTCTTTTATTTGGTTTAATTTTAATCTTTTATACATATTCATATGTCAGCAGATCAACAACACATTGCACACCATGACGATCATGGTTCAATGACAAAAAAGAAAATTTGGGGAGTATTTTGGGTGTTATTAGGAATAACCACAATTGAATTTTTTATTGCCTTGGTTTTAATTCCTCGTGGGGTGCTAAGTCACCCAGTTGGAAATATTATTTACATCGGACTAACATTATTAAAAGCATTTTATATTGTAGCTTATTTCATGCATTTAAAATTTGAAAAAATAGGCTTAATTTATTCCATCCTTGTTCCTTTAATGTTCATTATTTTCTTTATTATATGGATGTTATACGAAGGAAATTTCTGGATGCATATTAGATTATAATATGAATAGCAGAGGAGCCAAACAAACAGTTATTTTATTCATTGTATTATTTGTTCCGGTTGTTGGGTATTTTTTGCTCAAAACCGGAACAAATCATTATAAGGCATTGCCCATCTTTGGCGAAAAGTATGTCGAAAACACCATCGTTAATGATAAAGAGCAAGCCGATACAGTTTATCACCAAGTAGCAGGCATTAATTTTCAAGACCAACAAAACCAAACAATAAATGATAGTGTTTTAGCTGGCAAAATTAAAATTGTTAATTTTTTCTTTACCACATGCCAAACCATTTGCCCTAAAATGTCAACGCAAATGGAACGCGTGCAAAAAAGAGTGCAAACAATCGACGAAATTCAAATGCTATCTTTTACTGTAAATCCCGAAATAGATAACGTCGCCGCTTTAGCTACTTATGCAGCAGCACATCATGCAATCAACAGCAAATGGCATTTTTTAACTGGGCCAAAAAAAGAAATTTACGACCTTGCCAGACGCGGATATTTAGTTACTGCGCTTCAAGGAGATGGCGGGCCTAATGATTTTATTCATACCGAAATGTTTGTGCTAGTGGATCATCAAAATAGAATTAGAGGATATTATGATGGCACCTCGGCAACAGCAGTTGACTCTTTAATAGATGATATAAAAGTGTTAGTGAAAGAAGAAATTTTACCGAAAAAAAGAAAATAAAACATGAACGATAAATTAATCACAAGACTTGTATACGGAATTTCTGTATTTGTTTTTATTGTGGTAGTAATTTTAAATAGAAAATTTATACCCGTAACAATTGAAACACCCAGCTTTGTATTTTATCTACCTGCATTAAATGCAACAATTAATGGCCTTTGCAGCCTTTTGCTTTTGGTTTCTTTATATCAAATCAAACGTAAAAATATTGAATTGCATAAAAAAATTAACATCGCCACCTTTTGTCTTTCTTCTTTATTTTTAGTGTCTTATATTTTGTTCCATTATTTTGTAAAAGAAACAAGCTATGGTGGCCAAGGCGCAATGAAGTATGTTTATTACGTAATATTAATTAGTCATATATTTTTAGCATCAATTGTATTGCCTTTAATTTTATTTAGTTTCAACGCTGGCTTGAAAATGGATGTGGAAAGACACAGAAAACTGGTAAGGTATACTTACCCAATTTGGTTGTATGTAACCATTACCGGGGTAATTGTTTACCTGATGATTTCACCTTATTATACTTTCTAAAATGAAAAAAATATTTTTTGTTTTGTGCCTATTGACATTTTTGTTTGCCGCAGATTTTACTTTTGCTCAGTGTCCAATGTGTAAATCTGCAGTGGAGTCTTCGATTAAAAGCGGGCAAAATAATGTTGGAAAAGGTCTAAACGATGGCATTTTGTATTTACTAGCAGCACCATATTTATTTGTAGGCACCTTAGGCTTTTTATGGTTTAAAAAATACCGTGCAAAAGTAGCTAGTCAAGACGACGATAACTTAACGGCAAATTAATTTTATGTCTAACCAAACTGCAGCATCCAAGTTCTCAGCAATTTTAAAATGTAAATGTCCAACGTGTAGAACTGGTGAGGTATTTACAGATCCTGCAACTAGTTGGAATAATTATAATAAAATGTATGAGTATTGTCCAGTTTGTGCATTACGATACGAATTAGAAATAGGGTTTTTTTGGGGAGCCATGTATGTAGGCTATGCATTCAATGTTGCATTGAGTGTCAACTTGGGTATCGCTGTTTATCTTTTTGGCCACAATCCAGATGTGTGGGTTTATATGACGGCCATCATTTTAGGAATACTTTTAACTTATCGACTTAATTTTAGGTACGCAAGAATTTTACTGCTTCATATGTTCGCGCCTAAATTTGATAAAATATTTATCGAAAATATTAATACAGCGATCAAAAAACAAGATGCTTCAAAATAGTACTTTCCATTTTTTAAAAGCATTAGCAAAAAACAATAATCGCGAATGGTTTGCTTTACATAAGCCAACTTACGAAATCGCAAAATTAGATGTGATTGCATTCACTGAAAAAATATTTCAAGCATCAGCAGCATTCGATCCTAATTATAAAAATCTCCTCGCGGCTAAATGTGTGATGCGAATTTATCGAGATGTTCGATTCTCTAAAAACAAAGCGCCCTACAAAACCAATTTTGGTATTGCTTATTCAAGCGAAGGTAAACTAGTTGGAGGAACCGGTTGTTTCATTCATATTCAGCCAGGGGCATCTTTTGTTGCGGGTGGTTACTATTTACCTTCATCCGAAGATTTAAAGAAAATAAGACAAGAGATCGATTATAATTTAGCCGAATTTGAGTCTATCATTCAGGCCAGTGCTTTTAAAAAGCATTTTGGCTCGCTGAGCACCGAAGACAAACTAAAAACAGCTCCAAGAGAATATCCAAAAGACCATATAGCCATTGAGCTCTTGAAATTAAAAAGCTTTATTGGCATCAAACCATTATCCGACGAACTCCTATGTTCGGGGCAGGCAATTAAAGAAATTGTAGCCGCCAATAAAGCAATTGCCCCTTTGCGTGCCTTTCTAGCCAATGCAATTAAAGCTTAAACAGCCTATTTCTTGCCGTATTAAATTTGGCACAAAATCAATTTATACCAAAGATTTCAGTTTTTTAAATGTACCTTTGCGGGCTTAAAAACTAGTATTATAATGCAAAAAGTTAGAAATATCGCTATTATTGCCCATGTCGATCACGGGAAAACAACACTGGTAGATAAAATTTTACATCAGACCAATTTATTTAGAGATAACCAAGAAACGGGAGATCTTATTCTAGATAATAACGATTTGGAGCGTGAAAGAGGGATTACCATCGTATCTAAAAACGTCTCAGTTCAATACAAAGACTATAAAATCAATATTATTGACACACCAGGTCACGCCGACTTTGGCGGAGAAGTAGAGCGTGTATTGAAAATGGCCGATGGTGTATTGCTTTTAGTCGATGCATTTGAAGGTGCTATGCCACAAACTAGATTTGTAACGCAAAAGGCATTGTCTTTAGGCTTAAAGCCAATTGTAATTATTAATAAAGTAGACAAAGAAAACTGCCGCCCCGAGGAAGTGCAGGAATCTATATTTGAATTATTCTTTAACCTAGAAGCGACCGAAGAGCAATTGGATTTTCCAACGCTATACGGATCTTCTAAACAAGGTTGGATGAGCACAGATTACAAGCAAATAACAGAAGACATTACGCCTTTATTAGATGCGGTATTAGAGTTTATTCCAGAGCCACCAGACAATCCGGGTACATTGCAAATGCAAATTACCTCATTAGACTATTCTTCTTTTGTGGGAAGGATTGCTATTGGTCGTGTTGCGCGTGGAACGATCAAAGAAAACATGCCAGTTTCTTTAATGAAGAAAGATGGTAAAATTGTTAAGTCGAGAATTAAAGAACTATATACATTCGTTGGATTGGGTAAAGTGAAGGTGGAAGAAGTACACAATGGTGATATCTGCGCAGTTGTTGGTATTGAAGGATTTGAAATTGGTGATACCATTTCAGATTTTGAAAATCCAGAAGCATTGGCAGTAATTAAAATTGATGAGCCAACCATGAATATGTTGTTCACGATTAATAACTCGCCATTTTTTGGTAAAGAAGGAAAGTTTGTAACCTCTCGTCACCTTCGTGATCGATTGATGAAGGAGATGGAAAAAAACTTAGCTTTAAGAGTAGAAGAAACAGCCTCTCCAGATTCTTTATTAGTTTATGGCCGTGGAATTTTGCATTTATCGGTTTTGATCGAAACCATGCGCCGCGAAGGCTATGAATTACAAGTTGGACAGCCACAAGTAATTATTAAAGAAATTGATGGTAAGAAATGCGAGCCTATCGAAACTTTAATAGTAGACGTACCTGCCGAAGTTTCTGGTAAAGTAATCGAATTGGTTACCCAAAGAAAAGGTGATTTATTAGTAATGGAGCCAAAAGGAGATTTACAACATTTAGAATTTGATATTCCTGCAAGAGGCATTATAGGTTTAAGAAATAATGTTTTAACTGCAACGGCTGGAGAAGCAATCATGGCACATCGTTTCAAGGCATATGAGCCTTGGAAAGGTGATATTCCATCTAGATCTTCTGGCGTATTAATTTCCATGGATAAAGGTTCGGCAACGGCTTACCGTATTGATAAATTACAAGATCGCGGAAGATTTTTCGTAAATTCTGGAGAAGAAGTTTACCAAGGAATGATTATCGGAGAAAATAGCCGTGATTCTGACATGACGGTAAATATTACCGAAGGAAAGCAATTAACAAACTTCCGAACTACCAGTAAAGATGATGCAACACGCATTGCCCCAGCAACCAAGTTTTCTTTAGAGGAAGCAATGGAATATATTCAATGGGACGAATATGTAGAGATTACGCCAGTCTCTATGCGTTTACGTAAAATATACTTAACAGAACAAGAGCGCACCAACGCTAAAAAGAAAAGCGGAAATTAATTTATTCCGAATATAAATTTTAAGCGATACGGCTATGGCTGTATCGCTTTTTTTATTAAGTTTGATTTGCAGCCGCATTCCTTTGCAAATCGAAGGCTTGCGCAATTTTGTAAAATGAAAGCAACCATTGAATTAATTTACGAAAAGTATCTCCAATTTCCGACGGTGGCAACCGACACGCGAACGGTAAAAGCCAATTCGATTTTTTTTGCATTAAAGGGAGCTAACTTTAATGGCAACGAATTTGCTGCACAGGCATTGGCCTCTGGCGCTGCCTATGCAGTAGTTGATCAAATCGAATTTGCTGTTAACGAACAATATTTATTAGTCGAGGATGTTTTAAAAACCTTACAAGCTTTAGCCAATCATCATCGCAAACAGTTAAGTATTCCATTTTTAGGAATTACTGGGAGCAATGGCAAAACAACATCAAAAGAATTAATCAATGCAGTGCTTGCTAAAAAATTCCAAACGCTGGCAACATTTGGAAATTTAAATAACCACATTGGCGTTCCATTAACTTTACTTGGTATCCATGCTTCTCATCAATTCGCCATTATTGAGATGGGGGCAAATCATCAAAAAGAAATTGCCGAATTATGCGAAATAGCAGCGCCTACTTACGGTTTAATTTGCAATATAGGTAAAGCACACCTCGAAGGAATGGGCGGTTTTGAAGGTGTTAAAAAAACTAAAAAAGAATTATACGATTATATTGAATCGACCAATGGAACCATATTTGTAAACGCCGATGATGCCATTACCATGGAGCTTTCAGCCGCTTTAAAGAATAAAATTTATTTCGGAAACAATACAGAAAGTTTATTAAGTGGCAGTATCGAATCACTTGCGCCAATGTTATGTGTAGCCATCACTTTTAAAAAGTCTGCACAAACACATATTGTACAAACGCAGTTAGTGGGCGATTATAATTTGGCAAATATTTTAGCGGCAGCATGTATCGGCGAATATTTTAAAGTGCCCGAACAAGAAATTATAGCTGCTATTGCAGGCTATACGCCAACCAATAATCGCTCACAAATAATGCAGACTGCCAACAATGAATTAATTATGGATGCTTACAATGCTAATCCTAGCAGTATGTTTGCAGCAGTCAAAAATTTTCAGCAATTAACAGCGCCAAATAAATATTTAATATTGGGCGATATGTTTGAACTAGGCGAAGAGAGTATTGCAGAACACCAAGCAATAGTATCGCTAGTTTCGGAATTAAAATTCGAAAAAGTAATTTTTGTTGGCAATGATTTTTATCAAGCAGCAAACGCAAATAAAATGTTAAATTTTCATTTCTTTGAAAGCACAGCCAGCGCCTCAGATTATCTGTTAGAAAATAGCATTACCGCACATACTATATTAATAAAGGGTTCTAGGGGAATGAAACTAGAAAGCCTATTGCCATTATTGTAATTAGCGATTTGGTTTAGGCCTGTTTGGTTTAGGCCTGTTATCTTTCATTCTATGGATAACTTCTAAAATAATGCTATCAAATTTTACTTTTTGCACACTGTCGCAAATATTTTTTACGCTTTTAAAATGCTCAAAAGCAATATGTTCAATGGCCTTTTGATTATTTGCAATTTGTATTAAAATTTGATTGGCTAAAACTTGATCGGTGCTGTCGTTTCGTAGCAGTTGAAAATAGTTTTCTCTTAATTCGCGGCCAGTTCTCTGAAGTGCTTGTACACTATCTTGGTGTGCAAATTTTAATTTATTAAAACTTTCAATTTGCGCTTCATCAAATTTTAATTCTTTAATGATAAATTTTTCGGGCCCTTTATCGTCGGCCATTGTTGGTTTTTCAAAAAAGATAAAAGCAAGAATTACCGTATTACTGATAAGTAAAGTGATAGCAAATATTTTCCAAAAAGGTAGTTTTGATGTTTCCATTTTAATAGTTATAAACGGTTTGATTGTTTAATTCAATCGCATTTATTGTTTCTTGGCGATGAGACTTATTGCTATTTACATAAAGCGCGAATGTATTTAAGGCAATAATTGCAAGGAACGCAAAAGCCCATTTGTAGGTAAATTGATTGTTTGTAGTGCTAGGTAAATGCACTTGCAGCTCAATTTTATTTTTAATTTTTTGAAATAAAAACGGACTAGGCTTACTTTCGGCTATTTGATTAGCCGAATCAAGCACATTTGCTATCCATTGTTCTTTGTTTTTCATATCTATTTGGACGATACTTTTTTTTATAACCTTCGATTTTGATAATAATTTCCTAAAATAACTCGCAATTTTTCTTTAGCCCGTTGAATCAATGATTCTACCGCTTTTTCTGAAATAGCCATGATAGCCGCAATTTCTTTCTGGCTCAGTTTTTCCATCTGACTTAAAACAAATGCAGTTTGCTGCCTTAATTTTAGTTGCGCCAGTGCTTCCATTAAAATTTCTTGCGCTTCTTTTTGTTCTAGGATGGCTCCTGGGTGCTGTAAATGCGGGGCATCATGTATTTGCTTGCCTGTGTTAGGATCAAAAAGCGAAGTGATAAACGCCAATCGTTTTTTTCTTTTCTTAGATTTAATATGGTCTAAACATTTGTTAACCGTAATTCTATAAATCCAAGTAGTAATGAGCGCATCTTCTTTAAATTGATCAATAGCATGGTAAATATTAATGAAAACTTCTTGCGTAATATCTTCTGCATCCTCTGCATTTTTAAGCATGGAAATAGCAATCTGATACACTTTTTGATGATGTTCTTTAAAAATATTTTCAAAAAAGTATGTTTGATTTTGCAATTTAATTTCGAATAATTTTTATCCCAACATCTTCAATTCCTATTAAAGGATTATCGCGCATATTTTGTTCAATGGTAAAAGAATAAACACCTTTTCTAGGAAACTTTAAGGATTGCATCATTTTCATTTGATTACTGTAAATGTCTCCAAGCCCCGAGCCTAGCCACTTTCCGTCTGCTTCTGCTAATTTAAATTCGAAGCGTTGTGTTTCTGCTTTTGATTGTGGTCCTTGTATGCTCAGCAATATGAATAAATTTGCATAGCCATAATCACCAGAATTCCGAACATTAAAATAAAGGCTATGCGTATTAATGGTGTCTTGCACATCGAGGTAGAATGTAGGGCGATTGTTTACGCTCCAAGTATTATTTTCAAAAGCAACATAGGCGTCAAATATTTTCGACCTATTACAAGAATTAAAAACAAATAATATAGAAAGTAGAACAATCGCTCTTTTCATTTTACTCTTTAGGGTTTTCGTTTGTTGAATTATTTGTAGGGCTATTAGGCGGCCTATTATTATTTGCTGCTCTATGTGGCGGCCTACTATTACTATTATTGCGTGTTCCCGTTTGACCAGCAGGTTTGCTTGCATTGCCCTCTGTAGCTGATTGCGGCTTGTTTCGATTTTTATTTCTATTGTTATTATTGCTCTTTTTCTTTTTCTTGTTGCGTTCGTCCATACGGGTTAAACTATCTTGGCCAACCACATTGTCGTAATCCAAAATACGTTCTACCAAAATAGGTTGAACAGCAACATTTGATAAGTCATCCGGAAACTCTCCGTTTTTATTTAAAGCAATAATTTCTTTCACCCTAATAGCTGGCAACGCAACCCAGTTGTCAGATCCGCGGTAGCTAAACCACATCATCTTTTTAAAGATGTCTGTCTTTTGTAAGTAAGCAGAGCCAATTTTGGTTTTCAATTCTTTCACATCATCTGGAATGTCTTTTAGGGCATCCATATACGTGTCTAATTCGAAATTTAAACAGCATTTTAATTTACCACATTGTCCAGCAAGTTTTAAAGTATTCAAAGATAAATTCTGATACCTAGCAGCTGCCGTGCTCACTGTTTTAAAATCGGTTAACCAAGTAGAGCAACAAAGTTCTCGACCACAAGAGCCTATAGCGCCTAGTCTGCTTGCTTCTTGGCGCATTCCAATTTGGCGCATTTCAATGCGTACTTTAAATTCTTCTGCTAATTTTTTAATCAGCTCTCTAAAATCGACACGGTCATCGGCTGTATAATAAAAAGTGGCTTTGGTTTTATCACCTTGATAATCCACATCACTTAATTTCATATTTAGCTTTAATTGCAAAGCAATCGTTCTTGCTCTGTGCATGTTTTCATGCTCCAATTCTTTTGCCGCTTTCCATTTGTCTACATCTAAAGGACTTGCCTTTCGATATATTTTTTTGATTTCTGATGACTCAGGCGTAACATGTCTTTTTTTCATCTGCAAGCGAACCATTTCACCAGTCATGGTTACATGGCCAACATCATAACCACCACTACCCGATTCTACACACACCAATTCTCCAAGTTCAAGATATAGTTGATCTACATTGCGATAAAAATCTTTTCGTGAGCCTTTAAATCTCACTTCGACAATATTAAATGCTTGAAAATTAGAAGGCATATCGATATTGGCGAACCAATCGTACACATCTAATTTGCTGCAACCTCCGTCTGTCATGCAGGAACCATTGCTTTTACAACCAGCTGGCGCACAGCCCCCGGTCGAACATGATCCACATCCCATAGTTTTATTCGTTTATTGTTAACTGCGAATTTACATTTTTCAATTGTAAATTTCTCATCATCTGAATACTGAGGTCCAAAAACATGATTTTTGGGTTCGCATTGCGTTCTATATGATAAATAGCCTGCTCAAAACCTTTGATAATGAGTGGCGCATTTTCAAAATTAATGGTATTTGCCAGTTTGTTGAGTTCAAAATGTTTGCTTTCAAACTTGATAATACTCGCTTGGTCTAGATTGACCATTAAACAGTCTCTGACTACTTGCAAGCCAAATCTTAATAAGCTTTTTTGATTTTCTCTTCCAAAACGAGCGTTGGCTACTTGCTCAATCCAATCGTTTATTTCCACCCCTTTTCTGCCATAACAAAGCCTAAACCATTGAATAAACAAGCTTTCCAAATCATCATCGTCTTCGGCTAATAATTGTTGTGCAGCAGCAATGTTGCCATTTGCTAAATAAGCTATTCTTCCCGCTTTTTCTTGTGGGCAGCCATTGTCTATTAAATAAGCTTTGAGCTCTTCATCTGCTAATTTTGGAATTTTAATTAATTGTGTTCGCGAGAGAATCGTTGCTAATATTTGCTCATAGTTTTCGGCAATTAAAATAAATAGGGTTTTAGCTGGAGGCTCTTCAATTAATTTCAATAAAGAATTTCCGGCGGCTCCTAAGTATTCTGGTAACCATATTAAAATAATTTTATATTCAGCTTCAAAAGATTTCAATACCAATTTTTGAATAATAGCATGGCATTCTGCGATATTAATATTTGGCTGTTTATTTTCTGCATCTAGGTATTCCATCCATTGTTCTATACCCATGAAAGGGTTTTCTGCAATGGCGTTGCGCCATTCTTTAATATAGTTTACAGCTGTTTCGGCCGATCCTTTAGAAATAAAAGGATAACTAAAATGTAAATCTGGATGTATGAGTTTTTGGTATTTATTACATGAAGAACATTTGCCACAACTGTCGTCTGGTAGTTTTTCTAAACAAGAAATATATTGTGCATACGCTAAGGCTAAAGCCAAACTTCCGCTTCCTTCTGGTCCAAGAAATAATTGCGCATGACTAATGCGCGCTTCATTTACAGAATTAACTAATCTTTTTTTGACGGCTTGCTGACCCGGAATATCTTTAAAAAGCATGCGGCAATTTAAGAATTTTAGCCCGATAAGCCAACCACATCCCGTAATTTATAAACCCCTTTCTTATTAAATAATATAAATAAAAAGTTTAAAAATGTTGGAATGCGATTATCTTTGCAGCATGGGAAGATGGATGGCATTCGATTATGGTACAAAACGAACGGGGATAGCCGTAACGGATCCATTGAATATCATTGCAACAGGCCTAGCCACCATTGCAAGCGAAGCGCTGCTGGATTTTATCAAAAAATATATATCAACAGAGCAAGTGTCCATTTTTGTGGTAGGAGAACCTAAGCAAATGGACAATACGCCATCAATGTCTGCGCAAAGCATTACAAATTTTGTTGCGCAATTGAATGCGGCATTTCCTGCAATCCCAGTAAAAAGAATTGATGAAAGATTTACTTCTAAAATGGCATCACAAGTAATTGCCCAAAGCGGAAAATCTAAAAAAGAAAGAGAAAAAAAAGAACATATTGATTTAGTAAGTGCAACCATAATATTGCAGTCTTATATGGAATCAACTAGTAATTAAAAAAAATGATTTTACCTGTTATTGCTTTTGGTCATCCTGTATTAAGAAAAGTTGGCGTAACAATTGCTTCCGATTATCCGCAATTAGCGAGCTTAATTACAGACATGTTTGAAACGATGTATCATGCGCATGGTGTGGGTTTGGCAGCGCCACAAGTGGGCTATGCCATTCGCTTATTTATTATTGATGCATCGCCTTTTGATGAAGATGAAGAAGACAAACCAAAGCAATTAAGTTTTAAAAAAGTATTTATCAATGCCGAAATTTTAGAAGAGTCTGGCGAAGAATGGTCTTTTTCGGAAGGTTGTTTAAGCATACCAGAAGTAAGGGAAGACGTGGCTAGAAAGCCAATTATAAAAATACGCTATCAAGACGAAAATTTTAATACGATTGAAGAATCTTATGATGGCATAATTGCGAGAATTATTCAACACGAATACGATCACATTGAAGGAAAGTTATTTGTTGATAAAATTGCGCCGATTAAAAAAAGATTGATTTTGAAAAAGCTAGATGCAATTACCAAAGGATTGGTTCGTCCGGAATATAAAATGAAATATCCTTCATTGAAAAAGAAAAAAAGCTAGTTTTCTTTTTTCTCGTTTTTCAAATTTATTTTTCCTTCGTTTAATAATTGAATAAACTGATTGATTTTTACTAGATCAAAAAGTGGGTTATACCTGTTTTGGCCTGCCCAGTATAGCTTTTCGCTACTTTGTTGGAAAAAGTATTTGCTGTTTTGTGAGCCATCCCAAGCCATAGTATTTTTAAGCGTATTCATTACTTTCTCATCTAAATTTTTCTGTGCCAACATTAAATCATCATCAGCCAATTTTAGTTTTAAAAAAGCTTGCTTAAATTGTTCAAGGGTTGCAAATGGAAAAATGTAAACCATTGGAATATTAAAACTCTCTGGTTTTAATTTAAATATAGCCGAAACGGAGTTATTTATTAAATTATCTGGAATGATAATTTCTTGTTTTTTAAATCCTAAACTAGCAATTCGAACAGTATCACCAACGCCAACTACCAGTGAAAAGAATCCGCGAAAATCGCTATAGGTTCCTTTATATCCTCTAGAAACATTGAAAACATTGACGAATGGAAGTGGCGCTAAACTATCGGCATGGAGTATTACGCCAGAAAATTGCACGAGCTTTTTTTCTTGTGCATGCAAGGTATGCGTAGCAAAAGTAATCAAGAGAAGAAAAAAAAGTTGTTTAATTTTTTTCAATGCAAATAAGCTAATAGCGTTAAAACGAAAAGAGCGTTCAACTAGTATGAACGCTCTTTATTTTTTAGTTTCTTAATCGTTCGGGAAGAACTGCATTCGGGTCGTCGGCATCGGTAATGTTCAGCGCTTCAACCGAAGTTATTTCTGGTATCGCACGCTTTAAAGCTTGTTCAACGCCGGCTTTCAAAGTCATAATACTCATTGGGCAAGAACCACAAGCACCCAATAGTTTTAATTTAACGACCATGTCGTCTGTCACTTCGTGAAGTGCCACATTTCCACCATCTGCTTCTAAGTAGGGTCTTATTTGGTCTAGTGCATTTTCAATGCGCTCTATTAATTCTGGGCTTGTGTTCATTATTTCTTAATATTTTAGACAAAGATACGTTATTTATAATAATACTAAATTAGGTTGTTTTTATGCAAACCTGCATTGATTAAAGCTACTTGTTGCGCTACTTTAGAGGCAATATTTGCCATCGCAATGGCTGTAGGATGGTTTTCTTGAAGTGAGATAGGCGCACCTGAATCGCTAGATTCGCCTACCGATTGCACCAATGGAATTTCTCCTAAAAATGGCACTTCAAATTGTTCCGCTAATTTTTTACCGCCATCTTTTCCAAAAATAAAATATTGATGATCGGGCATTTCTGCTGGGCTGAAATAAGACATGTTTTCGATTACGCCTAATACTGGAATTTTAATACCGTCCATTCTAAACATCGCCATTCCTTTTCTTGCGTCTGCAACTGCAATGTTTTGTGGGGTAGTCACAATTACTGCGCCTGTTATTGGAAATTGTTGGCCTAATGTTATGTGCACATCTCCAGTTCCCGGAGGGGTATCTACAATTAAATAATCTAGTTCGCCCCAATTGGCGTCGTTAAATAATTGTTTTAATGCAGTCGTAACCATTGGGCCTCTCCAAGGAATGGCTTGGTTAGGATCTACAAAAAATCCGATAGATAATAATTTGATTCCGTATTTTTCTATCGGCAGCAAACTTACTTTATCTCCATTTTTTTCTGCTGCTGGTTTTGCGCCTTCTAATTTAAACATCATGGGAATAGAGGGACCATAAATGTCTGCATCTATCAACCCAACTTTTGCGCCTTGCTTACTTAAACTAATAGCCAAGTTGACCGCAACAGTAGACTTTCCAACACCACCTTTACCAGATGCTACGAGCACTATGTTTTTAATATTTGGAAAGCTTGGATCTTTTGCGGCAGTTGTTACTCTACTAGTCATGTTTATTTTAACAACCGCATTTTTATCGACAAAATGATGAATGGCATTGAGGCATGCGTTCTCGATCATTGCTTTTAAAGGGCAAGCAGGAGTAGTTAAAATTACAGAAAAGCGCACTTCGTTTCCGCTAATCTCCACATCTTCTATCATGTTTAAAGTCACCAAATCTTTTTTCAAATCGGGTTCTTCTACATTACTTAGGGCACTTAAAATTTGTTCTTTGGTATACATTATGATTGATTAATTATTCATTAAATAAGGAACATGCGGGCATATAAATTGTTTTATAAGCTAAGGTGAATGTGACTGCTTTTGCTGCTCGAATTGCCAGCATCGTCTTCGGCAACAATATCAAAATTAACAAAGGTGTAAGCGCTATCATTCATGATAAAAAAAGTATCAATGCTAGCCATTTTATTATTTGGTTTAAATGACATATTAAGCAAGTCTTGGCCAGTTGCTAAATATAATCGCAAGCTAGTTGCTGTAATTAGGCCATTGTCAGAAAAATTAATTTTGAAAAAAGCAGTATCGTTAAAATTGTAAACCTGATGATTGAAGGGAGAAATTTTAGTAATCACCACCGCTGGGTCATTATTATTAGCCTCTTCGCAACTGAAAAGCAAAAGACTACACCCGATGATTATAAAAAATAAATATTTCATAATTAGATTTGAACAACAAAATTACCATTATTCCATTTATTATTTATTATTTTCAGCCTTTATTCATGAAAAAACTTAAAATAACATTATTGGTATTTTTGGGCTTATGCTTATTGAGTGTAGGTTTAGCGATTGGCTTTAGAGAGCGTATCATGTTAGCCGTAATTGCCAAAGTGGTTGCTACTCAAAAAGAGCGCAATAAGCTAACGATTAGCATAAAACAGGCTAAATTCGAAGGCCTTGGTACCGTAGCATTGAATGAAATAACAATAGTACCCGATTCCTTAGATACTTTATTTTCGGTGGCACATTTTAAAGTAAGGGTAAACTTGTTACCTATTTTAATTGGTCGAATTAAAATAGCGGAACTCATTGTAAAAGGGGCCAATTTGCAATTGGTTAATTTAGCTGGTAAAAGAAACTTCGAATTTTTATTAAAAAATAAAAAAGACACTGCGAAATTGGTGAATAGCAATATAGATTTAGCGCATATTGCAGATAATTTAATCAACGATTTATTATATAAAGTGCCTGCTCGTTTAGACATTCAAGATTGTAATTTAAAAGTAATAGATAATCGCAATCAATTTACAATTGCAGCTAAAGCAATTCAAATTTTAAATAATCGATTTTATTCCACCTTTATTTTAAATAAAAACGAATCCATTTGGCATGCAGAAGGAAATGTTTATCCAGCATCGAAAAAGTTAAACATGCAGTTTTATGCAGAAAACAAAAAAGTGGAATTGCCTTATATAGAACAAAAGTTTGGTTTGAAAATTAACTTTGACACCGTTTCAACGCGAATGGATGCAATCGATTACCAGTCCGGAAACCTAAGTATTTCGGGCAATTGGCACATTCACAATTTATTATTGAAGCATACCAAATTGGCGCAGAAAGAAGTGATTGTACCTTCGGCAGCTATAGATTGCAAAATGTTAATCGGCGAAAATTTTATTTCCATAGACAGCAGCTCTATAGCTACATTAGGGAATATACAAATTCATCCATTTGTTAAATATACCATTGCGCCTCAAAAAATTTACGAGCTCAAAATTAATACGGTTAAAACCGATGCGCAAAAATTTATTAATTCTTTTCCTGTTGGTTTGTTCGAATCTATAGAAGGCATGAAAGTAGCTGGCCAACTTTCTTATCATTTAAATTTTTATTTGGATAGTAAAGATCCTTGGCATTGTAAGTTTGACTCCAAGCTTGCTCGCGATAATTTTAAAATAATTCAATTTGGAAATGTGAATTTCCAAAAAGTAAATGGCAGTTTTATCTATACTGCATTTGAAGGCGGTAGGCCGGTAAAGTCTATGATTGTTGGGCCAGAGAGTTTTGGCTTTACACCTTATGCGCAAATTACCGATTATTTAAAGAACGCCTTACTCACTTCAGAAGATCCATTATTCTTCTCACATCGCGGCTTTTATGAAGAAGCATTTAGGCAATCTATAGCCACTAATTTTGTTGCAGGGCGATTTAAACGAGGGGGCAGCACTATTTCCATGCAATTGGTTAAAAATTTATTTTTAACACGAAACAAAACAATTGCGAGAAAGTTAGAAGAAGTACTCATTGTTTGGATGATAGAAAATGGTAGGCTTATAGACAAGCAACGCATGTTCGAAGTGTACTTAAACATTATTGAATGGGGGCCAAATGTATATGGCATTACCGATGCCGCTCGTTTTTATTTTGATAAATTTCCAAGCGAATTAAATTTAGGGGAAAGTATTTTTTTAGCAAGTATAGTTCCGAAGCCTAAAAGGTTTAAAGCATCTTTTTTACCCGATGCCGAGCTCAAACCCTATATGCACAAGTATTTTAAGATGATTGGCGGTTTAATGGTTCGCAGGGGCAAAGTTCCAGCTACAGACACCATTGGAATATTTAATAGTGTAAAAGTAAAGGGCTTGGCTAAGAGTATGATTCTAGCAGTAGATACCATTACTACGCCTATATTAGAAGAGGACAATTAATATACATCTTTGTCTAGGCTTCTGTAATGAATTGCTTCCAACAAATGTTTTGTTTCGATATGCGTGTCGTTTGCTAAATCTGCTATGGTTCTTGCCACTTTTAAAATACGATCATAGGCACGAGCAGAAAGCCCCAATCTTTCCATTGCCATTTTTAAAATAGACAAGCCGTCTTTATCAATTTTGCAAAATTCGCGCAACAGCTTCGTGTTTATTTGTGCATTACAATGAATGTTATTTATATTTTTATATCTTTCAGATTGAATTTGTCTGGTTTGAATAACCCTACTTCTCACTTGACTACTCAATTCCCCTTTTCGCTGATCCGACAATTCATTAAAACTAATGGGCGAAACTTCAATATGGATATCTATGCGATCTAATAATGGTCCAGAAACTTTGCTCAGATATCTTTGTACAATTCCTGGTGGACAAGTACATTGTTTTTCGGGGTGATTGTAGAAGCCACAGGGGCAGGGGTTCATAGAAGCAACCAACATAAAGCTTGCCGGGTATTCTACACTGTGTCTTGATCTGGCAATGTTCACTTTTCTTTCTTCTAGTGGTTGCCGCATGACTTCTAAAACACTTCTTTTAAATTCTGGTAATTCATCTAAAAATAAAACACCGTTATGTGATAAAGATATTTCGCCGGGTTGCGGATTTCCGCCACCGCCCACTAAAGCAACATCGGAAATAGTATGATGCGGAGAACGAAAGGGCCTAATCATCATTAAAGAATTATTGTTAGTTAGTTTTCCTGCAACCGAATGAATTTTTGTGGTTTCTAAGGCTTCGCTTCTGCTCAATGGGGGAAGTATACTTGGCAATCTTTTGGCCAACATGGTTTTGCCAGAACCTGGTGGCCCAATTAGAATTACATTGTGTCCGCCTGCAGCAGCAATTTCTAATGCACGTTTAATATTTTCTTGACCTTTCACATCCGAAAAATCGAAGTCAAATTTTTCGGTGGGTTCTTGCATTAAATTTTCGGCAGTTACTTGCGTTGCTTGCCCATGGTATTCTCCTTTAAAAAATTGGATGACTTCTAAAATATTTTGCATTCCAAAAATAGCAAGCTCCGAAACAATGGCTGCCTCTTTCGCATTTTGTATGGGAAGAATAAAACCTTTGAAGCCTTTTTTCTGGGCTTCAATCGCAATGGGCAATGCACCTTTAATAGGCTTTAGACTTCCGTCTAAAGAAAGCTCTCCCATAATTAAATATTCGCTTAGAAAGCTTGCAGGTATTTGTTCGGCAGCTGCTAAAATGCCAATCGCAATGGTGAGGTCATAAGAAGAACCTTCTTTGCGAATATCTGCAGGAGCCATATTTACTACAATTTTCATTCTTGGCATATGGTAGCCAAAATTTTTTATGGCAGATTCAATTCTTAGGTGACTTTCTTTCACTGCACTATCGGGTAGTCCAACTAAAAAATAATCGACTCCAGTTACAATATTAACTTCAACAGTAATTAATATAGCATTTACGCCTTGAACTGCACAACCAAAAGTTTTAACGAGCATTTTTTTATTTCAAAATTAATCGAAATAAAATGCGTGTTCAACTTCATTTATGCAAGATTTTATTTGCTAACTATTTTTTGCTATATTTAAAATAAACCTATTTAAACATTTTTAACTTAAAACTAATTTAATGAGCAAGTTTATTTTTAATATTGGTGCAAAAAAAATATCATTGACTTTTGTCGTTTTGTTTTTTTCAACAGCTCTTTTTTCTCAAATTACCGTTAACTCTTCGACTGGAACAACCACACCTACAACCTATACTACGTTGAAGGCTAGTTTTGATGCAATCAATTTAGGTACACATACCGGTGTAATTTTAATTTCCGTTACAGGCAATACTACAGAAACAAACAGCTGTGTATTAAATGCATCTGGCACCGGATCTTCAAATTATTCGAGTATTAAAATAACCCCAAATGGTGGCAGCACAAGGGTTGTGTCTGGAGCTATAACTGCAGGCCTTCCGCTGATAGACTTAAACGGTGCAGATAATGTAACTATAAACGGGCTAGCTATTAATGGGGATTCATTATCGATTGTTAATACAACAGTAAGTACTACGACAGGGACAAGTACTATTAGATTCATTGCAGGTGCAACAAATAACCTAATAACCAATTGTAGCATCTTGGGTTCAACAACGAGTTCAACAAGTGGCGTGATATTTTTTAGTACAGATGCTTCCACCGGCGGCAGTGGCAATGATTTAAATAAAGTTCGAAACAATATCATTGCAAATGCTACGGCCACAGCACCTAAGTATGGTGTTTATTCAGCTGGTACAACTGCAAAAGAAAACAGTCAAAATAGTATTGATAGTAATTTTATTTTCAATTTTCATACAAGTACAGGAGCTGCAGGAGTATACTTTACAAGTAATACAACTAATTGTAGTGTATCAAATAATCATTTTTATCAAACTACGAATAGAAGTGTTTCGGGCTCTTATTATGGAATTTACCTTTCTAATACAACAGGATATTTTCAAGTATTGAACAACTATATTGGTGGAACAGGCCCCTATTGTACAGGCTTGCCTACAAAATTTAGTGGCTCAGTAATACTTCAGGCCATCTATATCGCTTCAAGTGCTACAGCAATTTCAAGCATTCAGGGTAATCATATTTCAAATATTGAAATCAGTACCACTTCAACAAGTATCGTTCAAGCGTTGCTTTATGCTCAAGCAGGAAAATTATTTATTGGTAACGTGATCGGAAATGTATTTGGTGACGACTTAATTAATGCTAGTATTAATTATACGAGTACTCCATCAAGTACAACTTTTTCTGTTATAGGATATGGAACGGGTACCTTCGATACAGTATTAGTTAAGAATAATATTATGGCGGGTATAACACTCGCAGGCACTGGTGGCATGAGTTTGAGGTGTATAGATATAACAGGTTCAACGGCTAAAAATATCATCGACGGAAATATTTTTGGTAGCTTAACTACGGCAAATAGTTTAAATAATAGCACCGCCAATTCTTTATTAGCTGTGATTAACAGAGGCACTACCGCTAATTTCGTGCACCAAATCATTAATAATAAGTTTGTCAATTTTTATTGTTTAAAAAATAACATACGGGCAATTAGTACTGGAGGTGCTACCACATGGAATGTTTCTAATAACGAAATTTATAATTTTTTAAATTCAAGTGTAACATCGGGTACTGGCGCAAATGCAATTACCATTGCTATTAATTCAACAAGTACGGGCCCACTAAATCAAATTGTTTCGAATAATAAAATTTATAAATTGTATAACGATGCAATAACAAGTACTACCGTAACTGCAATTTTTTGTGCAAACGCAACAACAGGCGGCACTAATAGAGTCGATCGAAATCTTATACATTCTTTAAACACTGCAGCCACGCAGGGTTCTACGATAAATGGTATAGAGGCAAATTCTGGAGGGTATATTTATTCAAACAATATGATAAGGCTTGGAATTGATGAAAATGGTGCGGCTATCACTAGTGCAAGTAACATTAATGGCATTCAAGAAGTTGCGGGAACAAATAATTTTTATTTTAATACTTTATACATTGGAGGAGCGGGAGTTGCCTCTGTTGCTGAAAAAACTGCTGCATTTAATAGTATTGCAACAACCGGAACAAGAAATATTATCAATAATATTTTTGCAAATAACAGAACAAACGCAACAGGATTAGCAAGTCATTATGCTTTTTCAACCGCAACGGCAACGGGTTTAGCTTTTAAAAATAATGATTACTGGAACGCTAATGGTTTCTTAGCAAGACATATTTCAGCAGATGTAATTTCTATAGCAAATTATCGCTTACTATTTCCCTTAGATACTTTTAGTGTTAGTGTTGATCCGAATTTTATTAATGCTGATGCTGCATCCTTTGATTTGCATATTTCGAATAGTTCTGTGCCAACATCTTTAGAGTCTGGCGGCAAAATAGTTTTAGTTAATGGCAGCCCTATAAATTTTGATTACGACGGCAATCTTAGACCTGGTCCTATTAATTCTACTTTGGGTGGAGGCAGTATGCCAGATATCGGCGCAGATGAATTTGATGGCATTCCTTTTATTGCATGTGCAACTCCTATTGCCGGAGACGCTATAACAAGTGACACTGTTTCTTGTAATGGAGCAACTGTTCAATTAAGTTTAAGCGGAAGCACAACCGTTGGTAATACCAATATATATCAATGGGAAAAATCTATCAATGGTGTTAATTATTCAAATATTGCTAACGCAAATACGAGCTCAGTCAATGTTTTTGGTATTACTGCTAATACTTATTTTAGGTGTAAAATAACTTGTACCATTGGACAAACTTCTAGCACTTCGAATCCTTGTTTAGTTGTTTATAGAAACACAGCAATCACTTCTATTTTAAATGATACCTTATGTGGCCCTGGTATAGCAACTCTAACTGTGGTAGCAAATAATGGAATTATTAATTGGTACGAAAATCTTGCTAGCACTGTTCCCATTTCAACGGGCAATCAATTAATTACACCAATTTTAACTGCAGCTAAAACATATTATGCAGAGGCTATTTATCAAAATTGTAAAAGCTCAAAAGTTAGCGTAAATGTTATTTTTAACACTTTACCAATTATTACTTTAGTACAAAATGATTCTATTTGTCAGGGAGGCATCATTACATTGACTGCAGCCTCAGACAAAGGGCAAATCAAATGGTACGAATCGGCAACAAGTTCATTGCCGCTATTTATCGGAAGTGTTTTCACTACGCCGTTTATCACAGCTAGCCAATCTTATTATGTAGAGCCAGTATCGGGTAATTGTGTAGGACTAAGGGTTCCAGTACAGGCCAAAGTAATAAGCCCGCCATCTATTGTTCAAACTTCTTCGAAACTTGATTCTGTATGCGGCGCAAAATCTTTAAAGATTTTTGCTAAGGCTGATAAGGGAACAATTAATTGGTTTGCATCAATGAATGCGATTACGCCATTTGCAAATACAGATACAATATTATTACAAGTTACAAGTGATACAACTGTTTACGCTGAAGCATTGGCGGGAAACTGTGCTAGTACTAGAGAAGCCTTTGTTATAAAAGCCAATCAAATTCCAGTTGTTGATTCAATTTTTGGTGCTGCAGCCTGTGCCGGAAATACTTTGCAATTAAGAGCGCTAAGTTCATCAGGTGAAATTAGTTGGTTCGGTTCAGCACAAGGAAACAATTTATTAGCTGTTGGAAATATTTTCACTACCCCTATATTAGATAGTACTTTTAAATATTATATTGAAAGCAGCAGCAAGGGCTGTAAAAGTAATAGATTAGAAGTAGTCGCAACAATTTTCCCGAAGCCAAATCCAAGTATTTCTCGTAAACTCGATACACTTTTAGTTGATAAAAAATTCGATAGTTATTCGTGGTACAAAGACAATATTTTATTGCCTAGTGCATCTGCTGCATTTTTAAAACTGACTTCCTCAGGAAAATATAAAGTGTATGTAACAGATAATCGTACTTGTACTGCTTATTCTAATGAGATTACCTACAATGTTAATGGAATTGACCTAAACGATGCGCATGACATTAAAGTCTATCCAAATCCATTTTCTACTGAACTAATGATAGAAAACATAGCCGCTGCTAATATTGAATTTACAGACATGCAAGGCAGGCTGATAAAAAGATTAGCATTTGCCAATCGAATTTCACTTCAAGAAATACTACCAGGTATTTATTTTATTAGACTATTAGATGAAAACAATCAATTAATAGCTGTACAAAAAGTTGTTAAAATTGAACAGTAATTCTTATTGATGTCTTTCGATGAAATCGATTAAGGAGTGAATTACTTTGATATGAATTTCTTGCGCCCTGTCTGCATAATCAGATTTGGGTGCACGAATTTCTACATCGGCTAAGCCAGCTAATTGTCCGCCATCTTTTCCAGTAAGACAAACAACATGCACGCCTTTTGATTTAGCAGTTGCTACTGCATTGATAATATTTTTTGAATTGCCCGAAGTACTGATGCCTACTAATACATCCCCTTCGTTTGCCAATGCTTCTAAGTATCTTGAAAAAATAAAATCGTAACCATAATCATTTCCTACACAAGAAATATGTGAAGGATCCGAAATCGAAACGGCAGCTAAGGCTTTGCGATCATTTCTATATCTGCCACTCAGCTCTTCTGCAAAATGCATCGCGTCGCACATAGAACCGCCATTGCCACAAGAAATAATTTTCTTGCCATTTGCCAAAGCGCTTACCATGAGTTGGCCAGCAGCTTCGATAGCTTGTAAATTTTTTTCGTCTGCAATAAATGCTGCTAACACCGATTGCGCTTCTGTGAAATGTTTTTTGATCGCGTCCATATTCAAAAGTACAAATTTTTATATTTCTAAGAATTGATTTGTTATCTTGTTTTTAAAATTAATCAAAATGAGTAAAAAAATACTCTGT
Organism: uncultured bacterium; assembly: GCA_903838995.1. Taxonomy (GTDB): domain Bacteria; phylum Bacteroidota; class Bacteroidia; order Sphingobacteriales; family Sphingobacteriaceae; genus CAIKLP01. The sequence continues at coordinate 29,066 of CAIMAP010000041.1, forward strand.
GCCATTAATCCTTTTTCGGGTAAAGGAAGTTCGAAAAGCATGCTTGCGGCTTTACAAGCGGCTTTACCAAGCTATCAATGGGTCGTAATTGCAAGCGATGCACCTTCTTATTTTACGCAACATATTGGTTCATTTATAAAGCCAGATATTGATGCCATTGCAATATTTGGCGGAGATGGCACCATGCACGACGTGGTCAATGGTTTATATCAATCGAATAATTTAAGCACGCCAGTTTTACTTTTTCCTGCTGGCACTGGTAATGCCTTTAACCATGATCTTGAGTGCTTAGATCATTTGACTGCTATAGAAAGGTTGAAAAAATTCGAATTACACAAAATAGATTTATTAAAATTAAGTACCCCCGAACAAACCATGGTTTCTTTTAATATAATTGGCTGGGGCTTGGTAGCACAAATTACTGCATTAGCCGAAAGGCTTAGGATATTTGGAGGCGCAAGGTATACCATTGCTTCCATCCTAAAAATATTTTCGAATCTAAGCGCCTTCGCAACTTTAACGTATGCCGATAATAAAGAATCTGCAGATTTCTCTTTTGTATTAATCATGAATACCAAACATACGGGCAAAGGCATGATGATGGCGCCCTATGCAAGTTTGAGCGATGGCCTCATGGATGTTTTAATAGTGAAGAAAACTAGCTTATTGAATTTACTTTTTTTATTTCCAAGTATTTATTCAGGCAAACACGTGCATTCTAAATTATTAGAGTATAAACAATTGTCATCGATTACCATTGCGGCAACAGATGGAAATCCGCTAACCATAGACGGCGAAGTGAAGGGCTCTGCGCCTTTAAGCGTAAGCGTATTGCCACTTGCACTTACCATTATAAAATAAAAAAGGAGGCTAATAAGGCCTCCTTTTTTATTTTCTTGTTAGCTTTTATTTTTTATTAAAATTCGCTTTTCCACTATCTAAAAATTTTACATAAGCAGCAATGTCTTCGTTATATGCATATGGCGCTACCAATTCTTTACCCTCGGTATTTACAATTACATAAAGTGGCTGTGCATTATTATTAAATTTCGTGACTTGTAAATCTACATTTCGATTGCCTAAGTTTTTTACTTTTTTACCCGTAAAGCTCGAAGTATATTTTTCGTTTTCTGGCAATTCTGTTCTATCATCTACATATAAAGAAATAACTACAAAATCATTTTTTAATCTTTTTAGTACTTCTTCGTTTGGCCATACAGCGTTTTCCATTTTTCGACAATTGGTACAACTATGACCAGTAAAATCTAAGAATACAGGCTTGCCAACTTTCTTTGCATAGGCCATGCCTTCATTGTAATCAAAGAATGCTTCAATGCCAAGTGGGGCGTGTAATTGCTCGCTATATTTATGACTAGGGGCACTTGAAGAAGCGCCATTATTTTGAAAAGACTTGGCATATAAATCAAAATCTTGTGTGCCTTGGTGTGGTAAAAATCCGCTGATGGCTTTGAGTGGCGCGCCCCATAAACCAGGTGTTAAATAAACGGCAAAGCTTAAAGAGAGGATGGCTAAAAATAACCTCGGAACCGAAATATATTTTACTTCCGAATCGTGATTGAATTTTAATTTACCTAATAAATAAAATCCTAACATCACAAAGATGACAATCCATAAACCAATAAATACTTCTCTGTCTAAAATTCTCCAGTGATAAGCCATGTCGGCATTCGATAAAAATTTAAGTGCGAATGCGAGTTCGATAAAACCTAAACTTACCTTAACGGTATTTAACCAGCCACCCGATTTTGGCATTGCGTTTAACCAACTCGGGAAAATGGCAAACAAGGTAAAAGGTAATGCAAGTGAAATAGAAAAACCTAACATGCCCATAAAAGGCCCTACGTAAGTTCCTTTGTTTGCGGCATCTACAAGCAATGTACCAATCAGCGGTCCCGTACAAGAGAACGATGCAATGGCCAAAACAATAGCCATAAAAAAGATACCAATCAATCCACCTTTATCTGCTTTTTGATCTGCTTTAGTAGACCAAGAGCTAGGTAAGGTAATTTCAAATGCACCAAAAAATGATGCGGCAAATAATACTAGAATACCGAAGAAGACTAAATTAAAAACGGCATTAGAAGAAAGTTCGTTTAAGGCACTTGCGCCTAGCAACATGGTTACGCCTAATCCCAATGCAACATAAATAACTACAATAGAAATTCCGTAAATAATTGCTTTACGAATACCGTCTGCTTTGTTCTTACTTTGTTTGGTAAAAAAACTTACCGTTAAAGGAATCATTGGAAATATACAAGGCATTAACAATGCAACAAAGCCAAATAAAAACCCTTGAAAGAAAATAGACCAATTGCCTTCTTCTTTTTTAGGTTCGGCAATTGTAGTTGTTGTAGTTGTGCTATCCGAAACACTTACTGTGCTTGCATTAGCGCTGCTGTCTATTTTATTTAAAGTTTGAGTACTGTCTAAATGGGTACTGGCAATAATTGCTTTGGTAGGTAAACCTTTTACTGCAAAATTAAAAGCAACTTCTTCTGGCGGCAAACATTGCTTGTCGTTACAAACCATGTATTCGAATGTACCCGATACCGTATAATCTTTTGCAGTTAACGTTTTTATTTTTTGTTTAAAAGTAGCAGTATGTTCAAAGTAAGAAACTTTCATTTCAAATACTTCGTCATTAATGGTAATTGGTTTTGGAATTTCTTTTACTCCTTTAATTAACTGGTAGTTTGGGTTAGGCGTAAACTTAAAAGTGGTAGGAAGTGGACCGCCCTCACCAACAAATTGCGAGTACACATGCCAGTGCTCATCTATGCTTGCTTTAATAACAAGCGTTGGATTTTCGGTTCCATTGTCTTCAATGCTATAAGACCATTTTACAGGCTCTTGAATTTGAGCAAATGTTTGAAGGCTGAATAATAGTACGCCAAAAAATGCAAAAAATTTCTTCATTATTTTATAATGCTAATGTTTTCAAAAATATCAATTTTTTAAATGATAAAAGTAATTTCTTTGTTGTTGAAGTAATGCATGCTGCCATTGATAGATAATTCCAGTCTGCCAATTTCGTCTATGCCTTCAATTGTACCTAATTGCACCTCACCCTTTATCCTATAATTTGCAGGATGTTGGAAGCGAAATAATTTTTCGAGGTACGCTAAACGAATGCTTTGATAGTCTTCTATTTTAATAGCATCGTACCTTTCTTCTATGCATTTGCAAAGGCTTTGGAGCATTTGCTGAAGATCGTATTGTAGGCCTGTTAATTGACTTAAAGAGCAAGCATTTTCTGCTTGAGCGCTAAAAACTTTTTGATTGATGTTCAAACCTATGCCAATGATGCTGCTATTAATGACATCTTGTTGTATCGAATTCTCAATTAAAATGCCTGCTATTTTTTGATTGCCTACATAAATATCATTGGGCCATTTAATGGTAACATCTTCCACATAGTCTTTTAAAAAGTCGCAGATTGCCAGACTGATAGCAATAGAAAGCATAAATTGATCTGCTATTTTTAGGAAATGCGGCCGATAATAAATGCTGAATAAAAGGTTCTCTTTGGGCAAAGACTCCCAAATGGCACCCGATTGGCCTTTGCCGGCCGTTTGGAAGTCTGCCATAATTACCGAGCCTTCGGTTATTGGAACAGAATTTGACAACATTTCTGCAGTATATCTGTTAGTAGAATGGACTTCCTTTAAATGAATGATATTTTTACCAGTATACAGCGCCTTCATATGGGGATTAACACAAATTAATTGCTAATTTTGGCTAAATTAAACGGTTTTAATGAAGAAACACAAAAAAGAAGTAGATTCTCAGAAAATAGCGGAAGTTATTGTTCAAGGAATACAAGAGAAAAAGGGAAAAGACATTGTTAGTTTAGATTTGAGAAAAATCAGCAGTTCTGTCAGTGATTATTTTATAATTTGCCATGCAGATTCGAGCACCCAAGTAAGGGCAATTGCAGATTCTGTAGAACACGAAATGGATAAAGTGCTAAACGAGCACCTTTGGCACAAAGAAGGCCAAGGAAATGCCGAATGGATTTTACTAGATTATGTATCGGTTGTAGTGCATATTTTTAAAACAGATAAAAGAGAATTTTACGGTGTAGAAGAATTATGGGGCGATGCACAATCGCAACGTTTCGAATCTGCATCTTAAGCTTATAAAAAAATAGATGGAAGAGCAGAAGAAAAAAACAAGTGGCGGCAAAAAAATGCCCAACATGCCGCAGGTACCCAAATTTAATTTTTATTGGATTTACGGAATTTTATTGGTTGCTGTTTTAGCATTCAATTTTTTATACAAAGACAATAGCGCAAAAGAAATCAGTTACCAAAAGTTCGAAACAGACATGTTATTGAACCATGATGTAGAAAAACTGATTGCCTACAAGCAAAATGAAATGTATGTGGTAGAAGTATACATTTATAAAGCAAAAGTTACCGGAGAAAAGTATAAAGAAATTAATAGCGGTGCATATTTTTCTGGCGCAGGGCCACATTATTTTTTAACACAACTTTCGATCGATGATTTTAACAATCGTATTCGCGAAGCGCAAAAAAGTTTTACGGCTGCAGAAAAAGTAGATGTAGAATATATTACCAAATCAAATTGGGGTAGAGACTTTTTATTGTCTTGGGTATTGCCTTTAGTATTAATGATTGCCGTATGGATGTTCATTATGCGTAAGATGTCTGGCGGAGGCGGCGCTGGTGGCGGCGGTCAAATTTTTAATATTGGAAAATCGCGCGCCACCTTGTTCGATAAAGAATCACAAGTAGCCATTACCTTTAATGATGTTGCCGGTTTAGAAGAAGCAAAACAAGAAGTAATGGAAGTGGTAGACTTCTTAAAAAATCCAAAAAAATATACCAACCTCGGCGGAAAAATTCCGAAAGGTGTTTTATTAGTGGGTGCGCCAGGTACTGGAAAAACATTATTAGCTAAAGCTGTTGCAGGCGAAGCGCAAGTTCCATTTTTCTCGCTTTCGGGTTCGGATTTTGTAGAAATGTTTGTGGGTGTAGGTGCATCAAGAGTAAGAGATTTATTTAAACAAGCCAAAGAAAAAGCACCTTGTATTATTTTCATCGACGAAATTGATGCCATTGGTAGAGCGCGTGGTAAAAACCAAATTATGGGTGGCAACGACGAACGCGAAAATACTTTAAATCAATTATTAGTTGAGATGGATGGTTTTGGAACCGACTCGGGTGTGATTATTATGGCGGCAACGAATCGCCCAGATGTACTAGATCCGGCACTGTTAAGACCAGGTAGATTTGATAGACAAATTGGAATTGATAAACCAGATTTAATTGGAAGAGAACAAATTTTCAAAGTGCATTTAAAGCCATTGAAATTATCACCTAATATTGATCCAAAAAAATTAGCTGCACAAACACCAGGCTTTGCTGGTGCAGAAATTGCAAATGTTTGTAACGAGGCGGCGTTAATCGCAGCGCGAAAAGACAAGCAAGCAATTGACATGCAAGATTTTCAAGATGCAATTGATCGCGTGATTGGTGGATTAGAAAAGAAAAATAAAATTATCTCGCCAGAAGAAAAAAGAATTGTGGCTTTCCACGAAGCAGGCCATGCCATTGCTGGTTGGTTTTTAGAGCACGCAGATCCATTGGTAAAAGTTTCTATTGTGCCAAGAGGCATTGCTGCATTGGGTTACGCGCAATACTTACCCAAAGAACAATATTTATACACTACAGAACAATTGTTAGATAGTATGAAGATGACCTTAGGGGGTAGAGCTGCAGAAGAAATTGTTTTTGGTAAAATATCTACTGGTGCACAAAACGATTTGGAAAGAATTACCAAGTTAGCCTATGCAATGGTTACCATGTATGGCATGAACAAAACCATTGGAAATATTTCTTTCAACGATCCTCAAGGAGAGTTTGGTTATGGTAAACCTTATTCCGATAAAACATCGGAGTTAATAGACATAGAAGTACGTGGATTAATTGCACAGATGTATGAAGATACCAAAGCGATGTTAACCAAACACAGAACACATTTAGATAATATTGCAAAGGCTTTATTAGAGAAAGAAATTATTTTCCAATCAGACTTAGAAGAGTTATTAGGCAAAAGACCTTTCGATACACGAACTACTTACGATGAGTTTGTAAATGGTAAGGAAGAAGCAGCTGTTGTTGAGCCAAGTGCGAAAACAATTGATGCAAAAGAAAGCCCAAAGGCGCCATTTGCAGATGAACTTACCAGACCCACTGTGTTTGAGTCTAAACCTCCTGTTGAAGGCGAAAAGACGATAGAAGAATTGGAGGCCGAATTTGCTAACTCTGACAATCCAGATGATGGTTTAAAAATTAGCAATCAAAATAGTCCGAACGAAGACCCAAAAGCTGAATAATATATTTTAAAAGAAATACCGCTCATTGAGCGGTATTTTTTATTTTAGCAATATGCAAGAAGCAACACCCAAAGAGCGCATGCTTAAGAAAATTAGGAAAGCCCTGATTGAAAAAGCCGAAAACCCCTTCCCAAAATTCGAAGATACGGAAGCTATTTTTGCGAGCTCACCCGAATTGTTAGAAATTCAATTTGCAGAAGCATTCAATAAAGTGAATGGTCAATTTATTTATTGCGAAGACGAAAAAGATTTTTTGCTACAATTAAAATCCATTGCGCAAGATAAAAAATGGACAAATATTTTCTGCTGGGAAAAAGAATTGCAAGGCCTTATAAAAAGTCAGGTTAGCTATCAAACAACCGACTATGAATTTATAAATGCAGTAGTGGGCATAACCACCTGCGAAGCATTAATTGCAAGAACTGGAAGTATTTTAATTAGCAGCGGATCGGCTGCAGGCCGCAGGTTATCTATCTATCCAAGCAT
>CAIMAP010000042.1 GCA_903838995.1 uncultured bacterium
CTAGCAACCGCGATTGGTGGCCTAACCTTTTAAACTTAAATGTTTTGCGCATGCATAGTAACTTATCTAACCCAATGGGTGAAGATTTTGATTATGCTAAAGCATTTCAAGCATTAGATTTCAAAACATTAAAAGCAGAGATCAACGAATTAATGGTTACCTCGCAAGATTGGTGGCCTGCAGATTATGGACATTATGGTCCATTATTTATTCGTATGGCTTGGCACAGTGCAGGTACTTATCGTACTAGTGATGGTAGAGGTGGCGCAGGCGCAGGAACACAAAGATTTGCACCATTGAATAGCTGGCCAGATAATGCCAATTTAGATAAAGCCAGATTATTGCTATGGCCTATCAAACAAAAATATGGTAAAAATATTTCTTGGGCAGATTTAATGATTTTAGCAGGCAACTGCGCATTAGAATCTATGGGTTTTGAAACTTTTGGATTTGCTGGCGGTAGAGCCGATGTATGGGAACCAGAAGAAGATATTTATTGGGGTTCGGAAGCAGAATGGTTAGCAGACAAAAGATACACCGGCGATCGTGATTTAGAAAATCCGTTAGCTGCGGTACAAATGGGATTAATTTATGTTAACCCACAAGGACCAAACGGAGTGCCTGATCCATTGGCTTCGGCAAGAGATATCCGCGAAACATTTGGAAGAATGGCCATGAACGACGAAGAAACAGTTGCATTAATTGCAGGTGGTCATACTTTTGGTAAAACACACGGCGCTGCAGATCCAAGTAAATACGTTGGTCCAGAACCAGCAGGTGCAGACATTACAGAACAAGGCTTAGGTTGGAAAAATTCTTTTGAAAGTGGTAATGGTGAATACACAATTACCAGTGGTTTAGAAGGAGCTTGGACAACAACGCCAACGCAATGGAGTAATAATTATTTTGAAAATTTATTTGGTTACGAATGGGAATTAACAAAAAGCCCAGCAGGTGCGCACCAGTGGAAGCCTAAAAACGACGGAGGTGCTGGCACCGTTCCAGACGCGCATAACAAATCAAAATCACATGCGCCAATGATGTTGACGAGCGATATCGCTTTAAGAGTGGATCCTCTTTACGAACCAATCTCCAGACGCTTTTACGAAAACCCAGATCAATTTGCAGATGCATTTGCAAGAGCATGGTATAAATTAACGCATCGTGATATGGGCCCTCGTGCTTTACACTTAGGCCCAGAAGTACCAACGGAAGAAATTATTTGGCAAGATCCAATTCCAGTTAACAATCATAAATTAGCCGATGCAGATATTGCTTCTTTAAAAGCTAGCATATTAGCTTCAGGTTTATCAATTACAGAATTAGTAAGCACTGCTTGGTCATCTGCAGCTACCTTCCGTGGTTCCGATAAACGTGGCGGCGCAAATGGTGCACGCATTCGTTTAGCTCCACAAAAAGATTGGAAAGCAAATAATCCAACGCAATTAGCTAAAGTATTAACTGCATTAACAAATATTCAAATTGCATTCAATGCCAATGGAAAATATGTTTCTATGGCAGACTTAATTGTGCTTGCGGGTAACGCAGCAATTGAAAAAGCAGCACACAACGCAGGCCACGAAGTGAACGTTCCATTTATTGCAGGAAGAGGCGATGCTAGCCAAGCGCAAACAGATGTAGATTCATTTGCATTTTTAGAACCCAAAGCAGACGGTTTTAGAAACTATAAACAACCAAACTTAATTGCAACAGCCGAAGAATTATTAGTAGACCGCGCACAATTACTTACCTTAACTGCACCAGAAATGACTGCTTTAGTTGGAGGTTTGCGGGTGTTAAACACTAATTTTGATCATTCCAATCATGGTGTGTTTACTAAAAATTCGGATAAGCTTTCAAACGATTTCTTTGTCAATTTATTAGACATGAATATTACTTGGAAAGCAAACTCTGCCACATCAGATGCATTTGAAGGACGCGACAGAAAAACTGGCGAATTAAAATGGACAGGTTCAAGAGTGGATTTAATTTTCGGATCAAACTCAGAGCTCAGAGCTATTGCAGAGGTTTACGCATCGGCAGATGCAAAGTCTAAATTTGTAAACGACTTTGTTGCCGCTTGGAGTAAAGTGATGCATTTAGATCGCTTTGATTTAAAATAATTATATCAATATTAAAAAAAAGCCTTTGCAAATTGCAAAGGCTTTTTTTATGAAAACTAATTCCAACCACCTCCTAAAGCCCTATACATATTAGTCATTGCGTTAAATTTTTTCTTCTTCATTTCAACCAAGTCTAATTTTGCAACTAAAGCTTCTTATTGTGCCATCAAAATTTCTAAATAATTTGCTCTTGCAGCTTTGAATAAA
>CAIMAP010000043.1 GCA_903838995.1 uncultured bacterium
TTTATAAGTAAATAAATCGGGGCAATAGATACCTGCTAGCTCTTTCAAAATCAATATAATTTAATTACAACGCATACGAAAATAACAAAAAAACGGCTAATAGGTTTACGAAAAAATTAATATTGAATGATTTCTACGCTAGAAATACCCGCATCAATTGTCAGGTCTATTTTTTTAGCATTGGGCAGGGTCGATTTGTAGACATAATAATTTTCATCCACCTTTTCGAAGCCATTTAAAGATTTTGCAGAAAGTACCGCATCAATGTTTAATTCACAATTAATACTTTTCGGAATTCTTAATATAATACTCGAGGCTCCTGCATTGACTACTACTTTTGCGTTTTGTAAATCAGAAAGTTTGACATCCAATGAAGCAGCACCAGCATCTATCGCTAATTCACGAACCTTATATTTGCTTAAATCGAAATTTACTTGACCAGCTCCTAAATCAAAATCTAAATTCCAAATTGGATTGGCATTCAATAACAAATCTACTTTGTTTGCATTCCATTTTTTATCTTCTAAATCAATTTTAGCATCACCATCCATTTTTAAAGTAATGTTTTGTGCAGAATCATTTTGCACTTGTTCCATTACATAACCACTCCCATTCATTGGCATGTTAGCTGCAAATAATAATGAGGTGGTATCTCTCAGCGCAAATTTTGCAGCGCCTCCAGAAAAATACAAGCTTGCAAATTGGGTATTATTGGTATTTTCTACTGTAAAAGTAGGAGCTGTTGAACTTTGTGTGGTGCTGAAATCATTGGTATCGCGCTGCTCCATGCTACTATTCCAACTAAGCCCTTTAACACATAATAAAACAATTAATAAGATCATCAAAACTGGCATCAACCAATGAAAACGGTTATTGGAAGTACCTCGAATTAAACTATTGATGCCGGCAAAAATGAGCAATACCGGCCAGAATCTAAAAATTAAATCCCAATTGATTTCAAAACATAATAAATCAAAATTGCGCAAAATAAGTAAGGCGCCAACTACCACCCAAAATAATCCCCAGCTAATATTTTTTGAATTCATTTTAGTTTTTATTCTTTTTTGAATTGGTATACAACATGCCAATACCTATGGAAATTAAAATTAAAGGCCATAATTTTTGAAAAGAAATCCAAGGAATAAATTCATCGGCTAAAAATATAACACCTAATGTAATGAGCACTAAACCGCCAATCACATTTTCTTTTTTTAATTTAGATTCTTTAGGAAATACAGTTGATTCGCTTGCTTCAAATGAATCGTTGCCATTGTTTTCTTGAAATGTTTGGGCACGCTCTGGCAAAACAATCCAAAGAATGACATACATTAAAAAACCAGAACCAAAGCCTAATAAAGCAACCAAAAATAAGGCCCTAATTAAAGTAATATCTACTTCGAAATATTCGCCTAAACCGGCGCAAACGCCACCGATCCTGCCTTTTTGTTTATTCCTAAATAATTGTTTCGTGATCATAATTTTAATTTTCTATACAAAGAAATATATTTTTTAACTAGCACCGCACTAAGTATCTTAAAAATTACAATGTGCCCAATTGCGGGCGAATAATAATTTCGTCCATACATGCGCCTGATGATAGCGAATAAGCATTGTAGATAGCCGATGCAACATCTTCGGGTTGTATAAAACGATCGGCCGGAAATGTAGTGCCCTCCCAAGATGCGGTAAGCGTTGAACCCGGAATAACCGCAGTAACCTTAATTCCTTTGGTCATAAGGTCTTCTCTAAGGCATTTGGTAAAACCATACAAAGCATATTTACTTACGGTATAAGAAATAGCTGCGGGAATTGGGGTAATATTTGCCACCGAACACATATTGAAAATATGGCCATGACGCTGCTCTAAAAACAAGGGCAATAAACCTTTGGTGATATTTACTGCCGAAATTAAATTGATCGCAAGCATTTGGCTTAAGGCATTATCGGGTTCGGAATGCACATCTGCAGCAATATAAGAACCGGCATTATTGATGAGCGCATCTATGGGTTTTTTTAAAGCCAATATGCTAGATATTAAAAA
>CAIMAP010000044.1 GCA_903838995.1 uncultured bacterium
AATATTGCAGACATTGCCACCATCGATTGGGCAATGAAAGAATTTGGCGGATTTAAAATGGGTCCATTTGAATTAATGGATTTTATTGGTCATGATGTAAATTATAGAGTGACCGAAATTGTATGGGCGCAATTTTTTTACGACAATAAATTTAAACCTTCCATTGCGCAAAAAAGATTATTTGAAGCCAATCGATTTGGAAGAAAATCGGGAATAGGATTTTACGATTACCGCGAAGGTGCGGCTACCTTAACGCCTAACAAAGATCAAGTATTGGGAGAATATATTTTTATAAGAATTATTTCCTTGTTAATAAACGAGGCAATAGATGCTTTGTATTTTCAAATTGCCAGTAAAGATGATATTGAATTGGCCATGCTGAAAGGGGTCAACTATCCTAAAGGTTTATTGCATTGGGCAGAAGAATTAGGCTTTGGAAGTATTTTAGAAAATTTAGAAGAATTAAGTTTTGAATACGGTGATGAACGCTACAGGCCAAGTGTTTTGTTAAAACAAATGGTGCGCGAAAATCGTCGTTTTTTTAATTAATAGTTTAGCAAATGAAGAATCAAGAAAAGGCTCAACAGATTGTTGCACAAATGATGCAAGGAGATGCTTTTAGCCAATGGTTAGGCATAGAAGTATTGATTGCAGAAGTAGGTTATGCTAAATTAACCATGAAAGTGCGTAAAGAAATGACCAATGGTTTAGCGCTCACTCATGGTGGAATAACTTATTCTTTAGCTGATAGTGCACTTGCTTTTGCATCCAATGCACACGGGCGTTTGAGCATGTCAATCGAAACAAGCATTTCGCATATTCATGCAGTAAAATGCGATGATATTTTAACAGCCATTGCAACAGAAAAAAATTGTAGCAATCAATTTGCACAGTACGATATCGAAATATTTAATCAAGATAATATTAAAGTAGCCTTGTTTAAAGGCACAGTATATAGAACCTCAAAAGAGTGGTAATGGAAAAAAGTTTAAAAACAGCTTATTTAATTGATGGCGTGCGAACTCCAATAGGAAGTTTTGCCGGCGCATTATCAAAACTGAGAGCCGATGATTTAGCCGCTATTGTGTTAAAAGAATTAATGCAAAGGAATCCAAGCATAGATCAATCGGCCATTCACGATGTAATTATGGGTTGTTCCAATCAAGCAGGCGAAGACAATCGAAATGTGGCACGAATGGCTTTACTCTTAGCAGGAATGCCTGTTAGCGTTCCAGGTGTTACCGTTAATAGGTTATGTGCATCTGGTTTATCTGCAAGTATGGATGCTGCCAGAAATATTATGACAGGCGATGCCGAATTAATGGTTGCCGGTGGAATAGAACACATGACGCGCGCACCAATGGTGATGGCTAAAGCAGAAAGTGCTTTTGCAAAAAACATGGAAATGGCCGACAGTACTTTTGGTTGGAGATTTGTCAATCCAAAAATGAAAGCACAATACGGTGTTGATCCAATGGGCGAAACAGCAGAAAATTTAGCAGACTTACATCAAATTTCGAGAGCAGACCAAGATTTATTTGCCATGCGTTCTCAACAAAAGGCAACGGCAGCAAGAGCTAGCGGCCGATTCGCAAAAGAAATTATTGCAGTTGAAGTTCAACAAAAGAAAGAAACAACCTGGGTTTCGGAAGATGAATTTATAAAACCACAAACGAGTTTAGAAGGCTTATCAAAATTAAAACCAGCTTTTAGAAAAGAGGGAACGGTAACAGCAGGAAACGCTTCTGGATTAAATGATGGCGCCGCTGCATTATTATTTGCATCTGAAGATGCCATCAAAAAATACAATTTAATTCCCAAAGCAAAAATAATTTCAATGGGCGTAATTGGGGTAATGCCAAATATCATGGGTATTGGTCCGGTTGAGGCTAGTAATATAGCCTTGCAAAAAGCGGGACTTAGCATCGCAGACATGGATATTATAGAATTAAACGAGGCCTTTGCTGCGCAAAGCATAGCCTGTATTAGGTCTTGGGGTTTATCCGATGATGATATTCGAATTAATCCAAATGGAGGCGCCATTGCATTAGGTCATCCACTTGGTATGTCGGGCGCAAGAATTTTAAATTCTGCAGCCATAGAATTACACGAAAAAAATAAAAGATATGCATTGGTCACCATGTGTATTGGTGTTGGACAAGGTTATGCAGTGATCATCGAAAAATGTTAATAATAAAAAAATGATTTTTGAATTCAATGGCTATCGCCCGGTAATTGACGAGAGTTCTTTTGTACATCCATTGGCATCGGTTACAGGAAATGTAATCATTGGTAAAAATGTTTATGTTGGTCCAAGTGCAGCCATTCGTGGAGATTGGGGACAAATAATAATTGAAGATGGATGTAATGTACAAGAAAATTGTACCATACATTTATTTCCAGGGGCTACCGTTGTATTGCAAGCAGGTGCTCATATTGGGCATGGTGCCATTATTCATGGTGCGCAAATTGGCAAGAATTCTTTAATCGGAATGAATGCGGTAATTATGGATCATGCGGTGATAGGTGATGAATGTATAGTTGGTGCTTTGTCTTTTGTTGCTGCAAATACTACAACCGCCAATCGAAAAGTAATTGTAGGAAATCCTGCAAAAGAAATAAAAGAGGTAAGCGATGAAATGTTAGCATGGAAATCGGAGGGTACTGCACTGTATCAACAATTACCAAAAGATTGTATAGAAACATTAAAAGAGTGCGAGCCTTTAAGGGAGATCGAACCCAATAGGCCAACGCAACAAGAAATATATAAAACCTGGAATTCAAAGAAATAAAAAAATGCAACAATTAGAAAATTATATTGCTGGGCAATGGGTTAAAGGTTCGGGTAAAGGAACAGATTTATTTAATGCCATAACAGGCGAAGCCATTTATCGTGCAGATGCCACAGGCCTTGATTTTGGTATGATGTTGGCTTATGGCAGAAATACAGGCGGACCTGCATTAAGAAAATTAACTTTTCAAGAACGAGGTCGCATGTTGAAGGCTTTGGCTTTTCATTTACTTTCAAAAAAAGAGTTGTTTTACCAAGTGAGTGCGGCAACAGGTGCTACAAAAATTGATAGTTGGATTGATATTGAAGGAGGAATTGGTAATTTATTTGCTTATGCAAGTTTGAGAAAACAATTTCCCGACGAAACATTTTATGTAGATGGTGACTTAGCTAAATTATCTAAAACAGGTAGTTTTAATGGACACCATATTTGTGTGCCTAAAGAAGGGGTGGCTATTCATATCAACGCATATAATTTTCCTGTTTGGGGAATGTTAGAAAAAATTGCCGTTAATCTTTTGGCTGGAATGCCTGCAGTGGTTAAGCCTGCAACCGTTACTTGTTTTTTAACAGAGGTAGTAACTAAAGAAATTATCAATAGTAATATTTTACCTGAAGGTGCTTTGCAATTAATTTGCGGATCGGCGAATGGTATTTTAGATTATGTTACTTCGCAAGATGTTGTCACCTTTACGGGTTCTGCACATACCGGTGCAAAATTAAAATCTCATCCAAATATTATATCGGAGTCGGTACCTTTTAACATGGAAGCAGATTCTTTGAATGCAGCTATTTTAGGACCAGACGCAATACCTGGAACGCCAGAATTTGATTTGTTTGTAAAAGAGGTTACGAAAGAAATTACGGTAAAAGCTGGACAAAAATGTACGGCCGTTAGAAGAATAATTGTACCTGAAAATTTATTGGAGGATGTTCAAATTGCCATTGGCAAAAGATTAGCCAGCACCACCATTGGTGACCCTGCTGTTGAAGGCGTAAGAATGGGTTCGCTTGCTGGTTTGGAACAACTAAAGGAGGTAAAAGAAAAAGTAAAATTACTGCAAAGCAGTCAACAATTGGTTTACGGAAATGTAGATGAAGTTACTTTACTTGGTGCAGATCAAAAGAAAGGTGCTTTTATGTCGCCATTATTATTTTTAAATGAAAAGCCTTTTGAAAATACAGACTGTCATAATATAGAAGCATTTGGTCCGGTGAGTACCCTCATGCCTTATCAACATTTAACAGATGCCATTGCACTAAGTAAATTAGGTAAAGGAAGTTTAGTTTGTTCGATTGTAACCAATAATCAAAAAGTTGCAAAAGAATTTGTGGTTGGCGCGGCATCTTACCACGGTAGAATTTTAGTTTTAAATAATGAATGTGCGAAAGAAAGTACAGGACATGGTTCGCCAATGCCTTTGCTAACGCACGGTGGTCCGGGTAGAGCAGGAGGCGGAGAAGAAATGGGTGGTAAACGTGGAGTTTTACATTATATGCAACGCACCGCAATTCAAGGCTCGCCAAGTATGTTAACAGCTATTACCAATCAATATCAAATAGGGGCAATTCAACAAGAAAAAGAAGTGCATGTTTTTCGTAAACATTTTGAAGATATTGAAATTGGAGAAACAGTTGTTACTGCAAAGAGAACTATTACAGAAGCTGATATTGTGAATTTTTCTAATGTAAGTTGGGATCATTTTTATGCACATACCGATGCCACTTCTTTAGACGGAACTATTTTTAATGGAAGGGTTGCGCATGGATATTTTATTTTGTCTGCTGCAGCAGGTTTATTTGTTGATGCCAAGAAAGGCCCGGTGCTGTTGAATTACGGACTAGACGAATGTCGATTTACTAAACCTGTTTATCCTGGAATGACAATAGGTGTGCGTTTAACAGTTAAAGAAAAAATGGATCAAGAAAAACGTGATGAGCAAGATGTTGCCAAAGGAATTGTAAAGTTTTTAGTTGATGTATATGACGAAACTGGAGAGACCGTTGCCATCGCTACCATCTTGACAATGGTCAAAAAAAGAATTGATATTTAACCTAAATAGCTTTTTTTCCAAGTAGTACATCTTTATGTACTATTTAAAATTTATTTTTTATTTTTTAAATGCGCTAGTTTGCTTTTTTTAACTAAAAAAACAAAGTTTACAGCACATGAAAAATGACAATGTCTTAGTTAGTTTTATCAACGAAAACGTAATGCTAAGCGAAGAAGAATTAGCCTTTGTAATTGATCTATTCGAATACATTTCTTATCAAAAAGGCCAGCAAATTAAAGGAATTGATGAAGTATGCAGCTATACATATTTACTCATAGATGGTGTAGTCAGGCAATTCCAAATTTTCAATAATAAAGAAGTCAACGAACAGTTTTTCTTTCCTTCAGATTTTTTTTCTGAATATCAAAGTTTTACTAAACAAGCTGCTTCCAGAAGAATTTTGATAGCAAAGACGGATGTCTCTCTTTACCAAATTTCTTATGCTAATTTACACCTCATTTACGAACGGATTCCTCGTTTTCAAAATTTAAGTAGAAAGATGTTAGAGGAAAATTTAAATTTCATAATGGAATTAAATTCCATGATTGTAAACGATTCGCCTGAAGTTAGGTATTTGAAGTTGAAAGAAATTCGACCAGAAGTAATCCAAGAAATTCCACAGTATATGATCGCTACCTTTTTGGGCATGACGGCAGAAGCCTTGAGCCGTTTAAAAGGAAGGTTGGCCAGATCTAGATTTGAGCAGGACCCTAAAAAAGGGCCTAAAAACTTACCGAATTAAATGCAAATGCATGCTTTGCTAAATTTGATTTTATTTATCTTTGAGATAAGACAATTAAAATCAATTGAACAATGGAACAAACTGCTTTTGTAAAAACGGCTATTGAAAATGGTATTGCAACTATCAATTTTTATCATCCGCAAAGTAATTCTTTGCCAGGTGAAATTTTAAGAAAGCTTGCAGCAGAAATTTCAGCAGCGGGTCATGATCAAGCGGTTAAAGTGATTGTTATACAAAGTGAAGGGGAAAAAGCTTTTTGCGCAGGTGCGAGTTTCGATGAATTAATTTCGATTAAAGATTTGGCAACTGGAATTAATTTCTTTTCGGGTTTTGCAAGCGTAATTAATGCTATAAGAAAAGCGCCTAAATTTGTTATTGCTAGAGTACAAGGCAAGGCAGTGGGAGGTGGCGTCGGTATTGCATCGGCAGCCGATTACACCCTTGCATCCTCGCATGCTTCCGTAAAATTAAGTGAACTTGCGGTAGGTATTGGTCCATTTGTGGTAGGCCCTGCAGTAGAAAGAAAAATTGGTTCTGCTGCTTTTTGTCAATTAGCAATTAATGCTAGCGAATGGCAAAGTGCTGCTTGGGCTAGAGAAAAAGGATTGTTTGCCGAAGTGCACGAAAGCACGCAGGCTTTAGATCAAGCGGTGTTTCAATTAGCAAATAAATTAGCCGCCAGTAATCCCGAAGCGATGCGATTATTAAAGCAAGTAGCTTGGGCTGGAACCGAACATTGGGACGAATTATTAATTGAACGTGCAGCTATGAGTGGCCAATTGGTGCTTTCAGATTTTACAGTTAATGCAATTAATCAATTTAAGGCGAAATAGTTTTCTATTCAACTGTCTGAATA
>CAIMAP010000045.1 GCA_903838995.1 uncultured bacterium
CTTTCGAGCCGACGATTCGGGATGGGCAGTTGGTAGCGCGGGGTGTTTCGGATGATAAGGGTCAGATTTTTTGTCATTTTAAGGCGATTGAGCGACTTTTGAGCTCGGGGACGTTTCCTGTGAATTTGAAGGTGATGATTTTTCACAATAACGGAAACGAAAAGGTATACCTTTCGAGTGCCGATTGGATGGTTAGAAATTTAGATCATAGAATTGAAGTGGCTACGCCAATTTATGATAAAAAATTAAAACAAGAACTGATAGACATTATCAATATTCAATTAAAAGACAATCAAAAAGCCCGCATTTTAGATGCAGACTTATTAAATAAACATGTACCTTTAGTAGGTAGAAAAACCGTAAGATCTCAAGAAGAAACTTATCAGTTTTTAATAAATAAAAAATACTAGCATTGATACTTGCAGCAATAGATATAGGGAGTAACGCGGCACGAATTTTGGTTTGTGAGGTAATAAAAAATGGCGCTGAAGTACATTTTGAAAAGCTTAACTTATTAAGAATTCCTTTAAGATTAGGCTTCGATGTTTTTACAAAAGGCATTGTAGGCGCTAAGAAAAAGAAGATGCTGAACAACACCATTAAAACATTTGATCAATTAATGAAGGTCTATGATGTAGACCATTATATGGCTTGCGCTACCAGTGCTATGCGCGATGCAAGCAATGGTCAAGAAATCATCAACGAAATTAAACAAGAAACGGACATTGAAATCGAAATAATTTCGGGGCAATTAGAAGCCGAAATAATTTACGAAAATCATATTGCCGAAATGTTAAACGACAGCACCAGTTATTTATACATTGATGTGGGTGGTGGTAGTACCGAAATTACGCTGTATCATAATTCAAAAGTTAAATTTCAAAAATCATACAATATTGGAACGGTTAGAATTTTAACGGACATGGTCAACGATGATGTTTGGCAAAAATTAAAAATAGATTTAAAAGAGATTGCCAAAAATTATCCGGGCATAGAAGCCATTGGTTCTGGTGGTAACATCAATAAAATTTTATCTATTCAGCGAAACGATTCGAAATTAAACTATAAAGAGATTAAACAAATTTATAACGAGCTATCGCCTTTATCTATAGAAGAGCGCATGGACTTATATATTTTAAAGAAAGACCGTGCAGATGTAATTGTGCCTGCATTGTTAATCTATTATAATATTATGAAGTGGGCAAACATAGAAGATATTAATGTGCCCAAGATTGGTTTAGTAGATGGTCTTATCCATCATTTATACGAACTTGTTTTAGCCGATTAAATCAGCGTAATAATTTCTTCCGAAAATTTTTGTGATTGATAAGGTATGCCGTTTACTGAAATTTGAATAGTAAATGGAATATCGTTTTCCGAAACTGCAAAAGCAAACAAACAAGTTTCATTATTATAAGTTATAAAACTCACATTTAATAAAGAAGGAATGTTTTCGCGACAAACCAATAGGCCCGTTTCGTCTACAAAATAAAATTTTATTTTATTGATTTTATTCCCTATTGCATCGGGTGAATTAATTTGATAAGAAATATGATCGCCTGGTTTAAAAAACTGCATGCTTTCTTTTGTAGTGTTTTTACTACTAAACAATTTCGCTATTCGTTTTTTAAAATTCATTTATATTGCCTATTCGCATTCGTGTTGTAATAAACCTATTAAATTATCTGCTAATTAAAAATTCCATTTCCTACCATCTTAGCAAATAGCTGAAATGCAGTGTTAAATTTTTACTTTTTAGCAAGTGCGAAATTATACAAAATATGAATCATTATACCCCATTTGTAATTACTAAAAAACGTAAATTTCTACTAATTACTTAAAAGAAGTAGCACTATGCATATTTGCTTTGCTAGCAATTCTGCAATAGCATTATGGCTTATTCGAAATAATAATCGCATAAAAAAAGCGCGCTAAATTTTAGCGCGCTTTTTTATTTTCAAAATTATTTTATTACCAAACCTTTACGCGCTGTGCTGCAGGTCTAAACATTTTATCGCCTTGCTTAATACCAAATGCCTCGTAAAATTCTGGCATGTTAGTTAAAGGACCATTGGTTCTAAACTTACCTGGCGAATGTGGATCTGTTACAATTCTTTGGTTTAAATTTTCGTCGGTAATGTTTTGTCTCCAAACTTGTGCCCAACTTAAAAAGAATCTTTGATCTGCAGTAAAGCCATCAATTTTTTCTGATGATTTGCCTTGTGCTGTTCTTTTAAATGCATCGTAAGCAATGTTTATTCCACCTACATCGGCAATGTTTTCGCCTAATGTTAATTCGCCATTTACATGTACATTATCTAATACCGTATAAGCCGAATATTGATCTACTAACATTTTCGTTTTTGCTTTAAATTTATTGTTGTCTTGTTCGGTCCACCAGTTTTTTAAATTTCCTTCTTTATCAAATTGACAACCTTGATCGTCGAAACCGTGGGTCATTTCGTGTCCAATAACTGCACCTATGCCGCCGTAATTAATAGCATCGTCTACGCTTGGATCAAAGAAAGGAAATTGTAAAATTCCTGCCGGAAATACAATCTCGTTAATGTTTGGATTATAATATGCATTAATAGTATGCGGTGTCATTCCCCATTCTGTTTTATCTACCGGCTTACCGTATTTATTAATCATTTCTTCAAATGCAAATTCGTTAGCTGCCATAATGTTTTGCACATAAGATGCCCTGCTAATAGTTAATTTGCTGTAATCTTTAAACTTATCTGGGTAACCAATTTTCTTAATAAAAACAGCTAATTTTTCGATGGCTTGTTTTTTAGTCGAATCGCCCATCCAATCTAATTTTTCGATGCGCTCGCGGTAAACAATTTGCATATTATTTACCATTTCTAAACATCTTTTTTTAGCTTCTTCTGGAAAATATCTTTTCACATAAACTTCGCCTAATGCTTCGCCTATGCCGCCGTTAATATCACCTAATACTCTCTTCCATCTTGGACGCATTTCTTTAGCACCATTCATTACCGTTCCGTTAAATGCAAAACTTTCTGCAACAAAAGCTTGATTTAAATTTCCAGCAAACCCGCTTACCAAATGCCATCTCAAATAAGTTTTCCAAGCATCTATTTTTTCTGCACTCAACATATTGTCTAGTACTGTAAAAAACTTAGGTTGGCTCACAATCATTTCGTTTACATTCGTTATTCCTGCTTTGGTAATAACGGTATTCCAATTAATGTTTTTGGTAATTTTATTGGCATCTGCAACACTCATTTTATTGTAGGTTGCATATGGATCGCGCATTTCTACTCGCGTCATAGAAGCCTCAGCCAATTGGGTTTCTAGGCGAATGATGGTTGCTGCATTTGCTGTTGCGCTTGCTTGGTCATCGCCCATCATTGTAAACATTTTTACTAAATGAATGCGGAATTGTTTTCTAATTTCTTCAGAACGCGCATCTGTTTTAGTATAGTAATCTCTATCGGGTAAACTCAATCCACCTTGATCTGCATAAGGAATATATGCCGAACTAATTTTCATGTCTTGGTAAACATAAAAACTGTATAACGCGCTAACTCCTTTTTTCTGTAAGATGGAAATTTCGTTTAATAAATCGTTGGTGTTTTGTATAGCTTGAATAGCTGTCAAGTCATTTTTCAATGGGCTCAATCCTGCTTTTTCTATAGCCAAAGAATCCATGCCACTTGCATAAAAATCACCCACTTTTTGTTCGTTACTTCCTTTTGCTGCAGCGGTATTTGCAGCCGACTCATCTAATAAAACTTTTAATTTTTTATTCGTTTGGTCTTGTAATATACTAAAGGCTCCCCAACGAGTTTCGGTGCTTGGAATTGGATTATTTTTTAACCATAATCCATTTGCGTATGCATAAAAATCGTCTTGTGGACGAACCGATGTGTCGATATTGGACACATCAATTGCTATAATTTTTTCTCCTCCTAGGTTTGTTTTGCAAGCCGAAATGGCCATCACTAAGCCTAAGGAAACTAATAAATAATTGGCTGTTTTTTTCATAATGATAATTTAGACTGCCAATATAGGGATTTTTATAGCCTAGCAAGAAGCTCGTTTTTTAGGTTTGTTGATATCCTAATTAGGCTAAAAATGTTGATTGGGGGCTCTAATTCAAGTTTATACACCCAATCATGTTATTTTTCCACACAAAAATGTTGAAAACAATAGTTTTTTGTTATTTTAGCGCATTAATAGCCTGAATTATAAAGAATAGGATTATAAATTTTGACCTTACGCCAAGATTAATGCTGTACAACAGAAAGAAGACTTATATTTTATTTTTTGCACTACTATGGAGCGTTTTGATGCTAAATACGGCAAGCAATAACGCTTTTGCACAAGTAGGTTCCTTGCAAGAAAATCCCTTTTCAAAAGAAAACTATACCGAAGCAAAGAAATTAGAGCGCTTGGTTTACAATACCATTTTACCCTATTTAAAAGGCACCAACTTTTTAGTAGATGTAAAAATTAAATCACCGCAATTTGTAATGGATTCGGTAGTGCCAGTTTTAGACACCACCATGTCTATCGACTATTTACCAGGTGTAATGGATGGTTCAAATGTTGTGACCAACGATGAAGGTGTTTACGCGCCTTTCAATATTGGTAGTGGTAAACAAAAAACAGTGTTGGTAGTAATGGACACTTGCTACGATTCTAATGCACTAGGTTTTATTGATCAATTAATCAGAAACGCTATTCCATTAGATGCAGCCAATGGCGACCGATTAATTGTTCAGTCGCAAGTTTTTCCGCCATCGCCAAATGCATATCAAGATTTTCAAAAAGCAGGTGCCAATGTTGCAGCTTTAAGTCAAATGCCTCCGCAAATGATGCCGCAACCACAACAGCAACAACAGCCCCCTCAAGCATATCCACAAAATAGCAAAGCAGAGTCAACTGCTCCAGGCGCGGCAGGTTTAAGCCTTGCTGCTTTTCTACCTTACTTAGCTATTTTGTTAATTATTATGGTGTTTGCATTTGTATTGCTTTACTTATTGTTAAAGCCAAAGAAAAATACTAAAGCCGAAGAAGCGCTACAAATTTTACATAGTAAAGTAGAACAATTAGAAACGGCGCAGAAAAGTCCAGTTATACATAACCAAGAGGAAAACTTAGAACAATTTGCCAGACTTGCAGAAATGCGCTCTTATGTAACTAAAGAATTTATTAGCAATAAAGCGAAAGTTGCCGACTTGTTTAATAATTGGGTAGAAGAAGACGAACGCAAAGGCTTACAAAAAATTGTCAATATTTTAAAAGCAACCAATCCAAAATTATTGCCTTTTTTAAATTCACATTTATCTAAAGACAATTACAATTATGTAGAAATATCTTTAGACGATACGCCTACTATTGTTCCGGAAGAGCAGTTAAAACAAATTGAAGAATTTAAAAAAGAGATTAATACTTTACCCTCTGCTCCTAAAACAAAAGAAAGAGATATTTTTCATTTCTTAAATCAATTAAACGAACAACAAATTATGTTCTTGATTAAAGAAGAAAGTGAAGAACTTGCTGCAATTGTTTTAGCGCAGTTGCCACCGAAAAGAAGTATGGGAATTATCCGCAATTTTGATAGCACCAAACAATCGATCATTCTTCAAAAGATGAGTAGCATCAACGATTTATCGGTAGCGGTATATAAAGAAATTGCCTCGTATTTTTCTGCCAAAGCAATGGCCATGAACGATATGAAATATGTAAGTTTAGATGGTTTAAAAACCATCACCGGTTTATTAGATACCTTACCAACTGGCGAACAGAAAAAATACATCGACGAATTGGCTGGTTACGATTTAGACTTGGCTAGAAAAATTAAAGAACGCTTTATTACATTCGAAGAAATTTTTGAGCAAGAAGATATATTCTTACAGCGTGCATTAGAAGATGTAGAATCTGTAACTATTGCCCGAGCTTTAATTAATGCCGACGAAACAATTATCGAAAAACTAGTAAACCTCCGTCCTAAACGTGAGCAATTATTAATCAAATCTGAAATTGATTACAATAAAGATTTAGCTTTAGAAGAAATTGAAAAGGCTAGAAAAATAATTCTAGATAAACTGAAAGGGAAACTTACTGCATGAAATTAGTTAAACACTTAGTTATAGTGCTTATATTATTAAGTACAGAACATGCATGGTCGCAAAAATACGATGTGCAAAATATGTTGACAGAATACGAAGAGCTATTGCTGAATGTAGGCGCCTCGGTGAACGACATTCCTTTTTCTGCCAGAAGAATTGCACTCTTTGACGTTACTTCGAAATCGGATAAGCCAATTATCATTACACAAAAATTATTGCGCTTACAATTAGAAGATGTATTGAAGAAAAAAGCTTTCAGCGTAATTTCTGTTCCGGAGTTTGAGAAAAAAATGATCTTGAAAATTGACGGAAACGATTCTTTAATTAAAATAGATAACCAAAGCAATATAAGTACCTATAGACAAAACCCAGATGCACTAGATGCCGTTTGTAAAAAATACGGTGTACAAAGTTTAGTAGATTGTAGTTTGTTTTTTGACAGCACCAATGGCTTTGTAATGAATATTAGATTTGTAAATGCTGTTAGTAGAGAAGTGCTTTGGAACGAAACATTGTATACCCGATTAAAGGAATCTACCTTTAAAGCGCGTAAGCAAATAAATTTTGGAGCTGCTTTTAATGGCATAAACAATTATATCGAAAACAATAAAATATATATTGTGAAATCGATGTCTACTTCCAATTTTGTGGAATTTGTGTACGATCAAAATACAGTGCCCGATAAAACTGCATTCTTTGGTTTATATGCAAGACTAAATTATTACAACTTTGAATTTGCTACTACCAATGCTTCGATTGGTACGATGATAGGAACAGCTTTAATTCCATCTGTTGGATTAAGAGGTTCGAAATATTTTGCACCAAAACAAAGGTCAACAAGCTATTGGTTAGAATATCAATATAGCGGTGGTGTTTCCTTTTATAATAGCGCCTATGTGAACGCAGCTATGGCTTTCAATCTAAACCTTACCAAAAGCTTTGGTTTTGGCTTGCAAACTACTTATGGTTTAGCTCCTGCGGTGTTTAGTAAAGAAAAGGCTTCTGTTACTTTAAATAATTTGAATTACGCACTTTATTTATCTTATAAATTTTAATTAAAGATGAGGATGAAATTTTATACCAACACCTTTTGTTTTATAGTCGCGTTTTTATTATTTGGTGGTGTGACTTTTGGCCAAGCTAATCCTTTTCAAAAAGTAGATACCACTAAAGCGCGCTTAAAAATCAAATACAAAAACCAAAACTCTGCAGTAGATTTGGCTTTAGATGTAAATGAGCAAGAATTTTATTTAGAATTTAACGGGAAAGATTTACAAAGTAATTTAATAAATCCCGAAGATACGATTGTAAAAAAAGATAAAAAAGCTGCCTTAGCTAAAACAGAAAAAGAACCCATTAAAAAAATCGATGCCAATAAAATGTTGCGTTTTTACCGATTAGCACAAGATGCTTATTCGAAAAAAACCTACGATATTTCTTTATCTTATATTGATAGTTCTATGTTTTATGGCGAATCGTCTGATGCACTTGGTTTAAAGGGTAGTGTGTACTTTACCAAAGGCGAAGTAGAATTAGCTAAGCGTGTTTGGGAACAAGCTAAAGTGTTAGACAAAGATTTTAAAGTTCCTGTTATTAATCAAAAATATATTCGCAAATGAGGTTTTCCATACTATCGTTTTTCTGGATAATTTTTTCTTTAGGTTTATTGATGACGGGTATTCTCGATATCATTGGCGTTATTCCTTTAAAAGAATATTTTCCATATTTATTCATCAACCGGTTTTTAGACTTACCCAGTTTTTTAATTGTAATGGGTGGTTTGCTAACTAACGCCTTTATTATTTATCCAAGCAGACTGATGCGTTCGGCTTTTGCTAAAATGGGTCAAACTTTTCATCAGTCTATTAATACACAAAAGGTTTTACAAAAAGACATTGAATCTATTGTAGCTTGGAGTAACGAATATAAAACAAACAGATTAGAGTTTTTACGCACCATTCAAGACAAACAAAAACACGATTTTACTTCTTATTTGTTTTCTTTAATTAGTACAAATTATTCGATAGACGAAGTAAGGGTAATTGGCGAAACCAGTATAGACGAAAATTATTCAAAAACGCATAAAGTTTCGGAAGTATTAAAAAACATGGGCAACTCTGGTCCGGCATTTGGTATGTTTGGTACCTTGTTTGGTTTGGTTTATATGCTTTCGAGCTTAGACGACCCTTCTAAAATTGGACCAGGTTTAGCAACCGGTTTATTGGTTACTTTATATGGTGTAACATTTACCCATTTATTCTTTTACCCGGTTTCTAAAAAAATTATGTTGAATGCCGAATACAACAAAATTCGCGAAGAGTTAATGTTAGAAGGCGTGCAACTGATTGCCGAAAATAAATCACCGCTATTTATCAAGGATAAATTACAAACCTATTTGGATCGCTCGTATACTATCAAGCAATTAAAAGCTGAGAATAAAAAGTAATCGGGATGGCCAGAAAAAAAATTCATTTCGAAGAAGAAAATGAGAATTGGTTGATTACTTATGCCGATACCATTACCAATTTATTGGCCTTTTTCGTATTAATTGTTTCTGTATCTACTATCGACCAAACCGCTTGGTCTGCAGTAAACAATTCGGTAAAAGAAAAACTGAATCAAAAAGAAGTAAAATCTACTTTAGCACAAATTAAAGAAACGCTAGACTCTGTGCTAGTGCAAGAAAAAGCAGACAGCCTAGTAGATATCAAATTAGATGCCGATGGTATTAAAATGAATGTACTAAGTAAGGGTATGTTTAATTCCGGCGAAGCAGAATTATTAGACGAAGGAAAAAGTGTAGTTGATAGGGTGGTGAGCGCCATTGCTAGTTCTGATATTAAAAATTTTAAAATTGATGTGGAAGGTCATACAGACGACGTGCCTATTTCAAACGATTTCTATAAATCCAATTGGGAACTCAGCACTTCTAGGGCTTCCCATACCATTCAATATTTAATAGATAGAGGTGTTGAGCCCGCAAGGTTAAAGGCATCTGGATATGGCGACACTAAGCCTATTAAACCAAACAAAGATGCCATAGGTAAGCCAATAGATAAAAATAGGGCTTTCAATAGAAGAGTGGTACTCCGAATTTATTATTAAATATTATTCCATTGGCTAAGAAACTCATTTTATTTTTTGCCTGCTTTTTGTTTTCTACTTTTTTGTTTTCGCAAAAAAACAGCATCGGAAACAAAACACATACTTATTTTTCTTGTATAGAAGCCTATCAAAGCTTGACTAAAAAATATGCAAATATTACTTTAGAAAATATTGGCTTAACCGATGCAGGTTACCCTTTACAATTAATAAAAATTACTAAGCCTAACCATTCGCTTAACAAGGTTAAAATTTTAATTAATAATGGTATTCACCCTGGAGAGCCTGAAGGCATTGACGCCTCTGTATATTTAGCCGCAGCATTATTAGGCGAAAAAAACACACTTTTCCCCAACGGTTTAAATGAAGCACTCTTAAAAGTAAAATCAGATCTTGCGTTTGAAAATAATGGTGCTGCACAATTAGATTTTGTATACCAGCATTCTCCTTACTTCGAAAAAAGTTATTTGCGTTATCCCATTTATCGCATCGAAAATAAATCAGATTGCACATGGAAATAATATCGCAAAGCCCTGTAGCTACTGTAGTTTTCCTTTTTATTTTAGCTACTTCTATTTATGCATTTTACGCCAACCCCACGTTGTTGCGTAAATTAATGCTTCATCCATTTAGTATTCACCGCAACAGAAAATTATTTGGCTTGCTGAGTAGTGGATTTGCACATGCCGATTGGAATCATTTATTGTTTAACAGTTTTACTTTCTTCTTTTTTGCATTCGAATTAGAAAGAATAATTGGACATTGGCAATTTGCTGTTATTTATTTTGGCGGAATATTTTTAAGTGATATCAGTACCATTATAAAATATAAAAACAATACGGGTTATTATAGTTTAGGAGCTTCGGGTGCCATATCGGCTGTGCTTTTTAGCTACATCTTATTTTTACCCTTAACAAAGATTTATCTTTTTATAATACCTATAGGCATTCCAGCCTATATATTTGCAATATTATATTTGAGTTATTGTTATGTAGCGGCTAAAAAAGCAACAGATCATATTAATCATGATGCGCATTTTTGGGGAGCTTTAACCGGTGTAGTATTAACTATATTATTAATGCCAAAAGTAATTACTCATTTTATAGAACAAGTATTACGCTAATAAAATCATTACCTGATTTTTTTCTACTTTATCGCCAGCAATAATTTTTACTGCTTTAATAGTTGCGTCGGCCGGTGCTTTGATACTGTTTTCCATTTTCATCGCTTCTAATACCAAAAGATTATCACCTTTTTTAATTACATCGCCATCCTTTACTAAAACCTTCAACACTAAGCCAGGCATAGGTGCCTTGATGTCATTTATTTTTTTAGCAGCTCCTGCATCTATGCCTAATGATTTTAATAAATCATCGTATTGGTCTTTTAATACTAAATCGTATTTGTTTCCATTTACTTTGATGCAAGCTGTTTTACTTGCAGCATCTAAATGAATTAATTCTGCATTATAAGATTTTGTACCCATTAAAATACTGAAATGGTTGTCTGCAATTTTTTCAAATTGAATGTTAGATTCGTTTCCAGTAATGGTTAAATCGTTTTTGCTTCCGTTTAACTCAAAAGTAAATTGATTATTTGCAGTTATATGAATCATCTTAACAACTATTTAGTAAATGCGTATTGTATAATATTTGCTCCCATTTTTAAAGCCTTCTCGCGCGTTTCTTCGGTGTCCGAAGGGTAAGTACCCAAATCTTCCCAGCCATTGCCTAAATCACTTTCATAATCGTAAAAACAAACTAACCTGCCTTGATATATTAAACCAAAACCTTGCGCACGTTTGCCATCGTGTTCGTGAATTTTAGGTAACCCATTGGTAAAGTTAAACTTTTGATGATAAATTGGATAATTAAATGGTAATTCTACAAAGGCTAACTCAGGGAATACTTTTTTCATCGCGTTGCGAACAAAAGGATCCATGCCGTAATTATCACAAAAATGGATAAACCCGCCTGCCATTAAATAATTGCGGAGATTACTTGCTTCTTGGTTATTAAAAGAAATATTGCCGTGTCCGGTTGCAAAAATATAAGGGTAATTAAATAATTCGGAAGCACCCGGTTCTACAATACGCTCTTCTTTATCAATGTTGGTGTTTAAATTTTCATTACAATATTCAATGAGGTTGGTTAATGCAGTTCTACTCGAATACCAATCGCCACCTCCATTGTATTTTAACCTCGCAATTTTAATTGCCGAAGAATTTTTTTTAGCAGCAATAAAACTACTACTGATGTTAAAAATAAACAGAAGCATTAAAAATAAAATGAAGATTGGCTGCTTTTTCATATTTAAATTTAATAATTATTTGCCATTACTGTTGCTGCAATGGCGGCAGTTTCTGTTCTTAATCTGGCATTTCCTAAAGTAACTACTTGAAATTGTTGTGCCGCTGCGGCCATTATTTCTTTAGGAGAAAAATCTCCTTCTGGACCAATGAGTATTAGATTAGACAAGGGTTGTTCTTTGATTTGTAAAGCAAAAGATTGCTTTGTGGCTTCGCCGCAATAGGCAATGTGTTTAAGCATTCCAGCTGCAAAAGGCTGTGTAATAAATTTCGAAAAAGGCGTGAGCTCGTGCAATATTGGATGATACGCTTTTAAGCTTTGCTTCATGGCCGACTCTATAATTTTATTGAGTCGTTCTACTTTTATTTCTTTTCTTTCAGAATGCTCACATAAAATTGGTGTAATTTCATCGATGCCAATTTCTGTTGCTTTTTCTAAAAACCATTCTAGTCTTTCTATATTTTTAGTTGGGGCAATGGCTACATGTAGGTAATTGCTACGCTTTTCATACTCGCGTGTAACATTTAAAACTTGCACGGTACAGCGCTTTGGATGCGCCTCAATTATTTTAGTTTCGAAGAAACCGCCTATGCCGTCTACTAAATAAATAAGATCGCCAACTGTTAATCGCAACACACGATTACAATGTTTACTTTCTTCTTCGTTTAAAGTAAAGATGTCTGCATTAATTGTGGGCGTATAGAATAAATGCATGGGCAATATTAATTTTCTGCTTGATCTGTTTTAGGCAATAGTATCATTTTTACAGATTCAATATTATTTTTTCTTTTTTGAATAATGGTAAAATGATAGCCTTCAAATTCAATCTCTTCGCCTATTTCAGGAATTTTATCAAAAATAACATTCATCAAACCAGCAACCGAATCGTATTCATCCTGTTCGGGTAATGGAAATGGAATAAATTCATTTACATCGCTAATAGCAGAATGCGCGTCGATAATAAATTCGTTTTCACTCAGGCTAATTACTTTTGGTTTTTCTTCATCGTGCTCGTCTTGAATTTCTCCTACTAATTCTTCGATGATATCTTCCATTGTTACCAAGCCGGCCGTTCCGCCAAACTCATCTAACACAATGGCAATATGTGGATTTTTTTTCTTCCGCATTTCTGAAAGCAAATCTGCAATTTTTTTAGACTCGGGAATAAAATAAACTGGACGAATCATATCGCTCAAAGAAACCGTTTGATCTTTGAGTTCTTTCATTAATAAATCTTTGACGTGTATAAATCCAATGATTTCGTCTATGTTGCCTTTATACACTGGCATACGGGTATAGCCTTCGTTAATAACTGCACTTACAAACTCCGCATATGGGCTATCAATATTAATGGCTAATATGGCTGTTCGGGGTACCATAATTTTTTTAACAGTACGGTCATTAAAATCAAAAACATTTTTTATTAATTCATGTTCCGATGAATCTAAGGCGCCACTTTCTTTTCCTTGATCTAATAATAATTGTAATTCTTCGGAAGTATGTACTTCGTGTCCATGAATTGCAGAGACGCCGATTTTCTTTAAAAGAATATTAGCAAGTCCGTTAAGCACCCAGATAAAAGGTCTAAAAATATAATAGAAAATATTTAAGGGAATGGCTAATGCAAAGGTGGTGGTTACCGGCCTTTGTATCGCAATAGATTTTGGCGCTAGTTCTCCAAATACAATATGTAAAATGGTAATGGTTCCAAATGCAACAGGGAGTGCTATTTGATGCGCCAGTTCGGGCGAAATAGCAATGCCAAATAGCGAAAGGGCTCCTAAAATAACTTCGGTTACAACCGATTCTCCAATCCAACCCAAGCCTAAAGAAGCCAAAGTAATACCCAATTGTGTAGCAGACAAATAACCATCTAGGTTTTGTAAAATGTGCTTAGCAATTTTTGCACTTTGATTTCCAGTTTTAGCTTTAATCTCCACTTGAGAATAGCGCACTTTAACAATGGCAAATTCTGCCGCAACAAAAAAACCGTTGAGCACTACTAATAAAAGTGTAAGAAAAATGTCGAATAACATAAGTTATAGTTAAATCAAATCAATTAGTTGATTGATTGTTGGCTCTTTTTTGTTTGAGGAAAGTCAAAACAACAGGTATCATGCTAATTAAAATAATCAGGATAACTACATATTCTAATTTCTTCTGAATGTCTGGAAAGGCCCTGCCTAAGAAGTATCCAGCTAATATCATTGAAAAAACCCAAGCGACACAGCCTATTATATTATACCAAACAAACTTTTTAAAATCTAAAGATACTACGCCAGCCATAATGGGTACAAAAGTTCTTACAATTGGAATAAACCTAGCCATTATAATGGCAGAGCCCCCATGTTTTTCGTAAAAATCTCTAGCATAAATGGCGTGCTTTTTCTTAAAGAAAAAAGAATCGTCTTTACTGAAAATAACTGGTCCTGTTTTTTTACCAAAATAATATCCGACAAAATTTCCCAATATTCCTGCAATCGATACACTTATTAAAAGGGTAATAATGTGTACATCAAAAATGGGTGTGCCACATAATAAGCCTGAAACAAACAATAAAGAATCGCCAGGTAAAAAGAATCCGAAAAATAAACCAGTTTCTGCAAATACTACAAAAAGGAGTAAAGACAAGCCCCCGTAATGAATGATACTTTGCGGGTGCAATAGGGTCTTGACAAATTCAATTACGTTTTCCATAGTAGTATTTATTCCGAAAAATAAGGAATTTAAAATAAGGATGATAATATTGAAGGGAAAATACCCAGAATAATAGTTGCCATGGTAGTGATAAATAACACCAAAGCCATATTGCCTCTAGCATCTATTGGGCTGTTGTCTAAGCTTTGTTTCATGTACATGGCAATGATTACTTTAAAATAATACCAAACTCCAATTACCGCATTGAGTATGGCCAATATTACTAAGCCATAATAATTTTGAGCCATGGCATTGGTAAAGATGTAAAACTTACCAAAAAAACCGGCGGTTAAAGGAATGCCCGCCAATGAACACATGGCAATAGTTAATGCCAATGCCATACCCGGGTTTCTTTTACCTAAACCATTGAATGCTTCGAAACTATCCGACTTTACAATTTCTTTCACCTTAATAAAAATAGCAAATGCAGTAATGGAAGCAATGGAATAAGCACTTGCGTATAAGAAAATAGCTTTGCTAGAATTTGGACCAATAGCTAAAATAGCTAACAACATATAACCTGCATGTGAAATACTAGAATAGGCCAACATGCGCTTGAACGAATGTTGTTTTAATGCTGAAAGATTTCCAATGCTAATAGTTAACAAGGCAATGATCCAAAGTGTAGGCGTTAAATAAGTTGATAAAGAGGCAAAGCAGGTAATAAATAAACGAATGAATGCTGCAAAGCTTGCGGTTTTAACAACCGTAGACATAAACAATGTAATTAACGAAGGTGCGCCTTCGTAAACATCTGGTGCCCAAAAATGAAATGGTGCAGCAGAAATTTTAAATAGCATGCCTACTAAAATAAATAAGATGCCTGTATAAAATAGCGGTGCAATTACACCATTGCTCATTCCTATTGCTGCGGCTATTTGATCTAAGTTGAAGGTTCCCGTAAATCCATAGATCAAAGCAATACCAAACATTAAAAATGCAGTAGCAAAAGAGCCCATTAAAAAATATTTTAAAGCGGCTTCGTTCGATGCCAAATCTTTTTTACGAATTCCTGCTAAAGCATACATGCTGATAGACATAATTTCGATGCCAATAAATAACATGGTTAAGTTTTGAAACGACACCATGCACAACACGCCAACCAATGCAAATAAAATAAGCGCTAAATACTCTGCAACATCGTTGCTAATTTTTTCGAAATAACCTTTTGATAAAATAATAATAAGAATAGTCGTAATTATGGTAAGGCTCGAAAAAACAATAGAAAAATTATCAAACAAAACCATTTGATTGAAATAATATAAATTGGTATTCCAAGTGGTAATTTGCGAAGCCAAGGCGGCTAAAAGCCCTATTACTGCTACAGGTAAAAGAACCGATGTTTTTTTGTAAACACCTAAAAATAGCAGCACAACTGCAAGTATGGTGATAATAATTATACTGTTCATTTATAAAAATTTTAAAATTAATTTAGTTGATCGCTACTAACTTTGAATTGACAATAGCGATTAAATTTTGAATAGCTGCATCCGAAACACTTAAAATAGTATTTGGCATAATTCCCATTACTACTACTAAAAGCACAACGATATATAAAATAGTTTTTTCGTTTCCTTGTATATCTTTAAAAGAATTGGTTAAGTTATTGGCTTCACCTAACATCACTCTTTGGTACATTCTTAACATATATACTGCGCCTAAAATAATGGTTAAGCCAGCAAATGTAGTGGCAATAGCACTATATTGATACAAGCCCATTAACAACAAGAACTCGCCTACAAAGCCATTGGTTAAAGGCAATGCAATAGACCCCATCATAATAATAGTGAAGGTGATGGCTAGCTTAGGCGCCGAATGTACAATACCTCCTAACAAATTCATTTGTCTGGTATCGGTACGCGATTCGATTAAATAGATGATATAAAATAAAGCAAAAACATTTACACCGTGACTCAACATTTGAATCATGGCACCTTGTAAAGCTTGTGCATTAAACACAAATACACCCGCCGCAATTAAACCAACATGGGCAATAGATGAGTAAGCAATTAACCTTTTTAAATCTTTTTGATTGAAGGCAATGATAGATGCATATACAATTCCAATAACCGATAAAGTAATTGCTAACCACGACCACGCTTGAAATCCTTGCGGCACAATTGGAATCATCCATCTAATAACACCATAAATACCCATCTTTAACATGATAGCCGAAAGTAGCATGGTTGCTGGCGTTGGCGCTTCTGTATAGGTATCTGGTTGCCATGTATGGAATGGAAAAACGGGCATTTTAATGGCAAATGCAATAAAGAATGCCCAAAATAAATAGCCTTGTGCCTGGTTGTTTAAAACAGTTTGATAGAACACATTGATATCGAAGGAATGTGTTCCGGGTGTTTGTAAATAAATATAAATGATAGCAGCTAACATGAGTAAGCTACCTAAAATAGTATACACAAAAAACTTTAAAGTTGCTTGAACCCTATCTGCACCACCACAAATTGCTGCAATAAAATAAACCGGAATTAATGCTGCTTCCCAACAAGTGTAAAACAAAAATGCATCTAGAGAAACAAAGACACCAATTAATCCCGCTTGCATAAACAACATCAATGCATAAAAAGATTTTTCTGCGGTATACGTTTTATTAAAGGTCGACAGGATAATCAATGGGAATAAGGCAGTGGTAAGCATGACCATGAGCATACTAATGCCGTCAATGCCAATTTTAAAATGAATGCCTAAAGAACTTACCCATGCAGTATCTAATAAAAATTGTGTAGTTGCGTCTTTTTGAAAGTTTAGCAATGCATATAATGCAATGACTAATTCTACCATCGAAAAAAGTAGTGCTGCACGTTTTGCATCTTTAGTATTTAATACTAACAAAGCCAATGATGCTAAAGCTGGAAATAATAAAAGTAGTAGCGTAATCATTTATCGAATATTAAATAAAAAAGTTTAACAACATGATGAATAAAATACCAAGGACCATGGCAAAAATATAAAATCCGGTATAACCTGTTTGTAATGTTTTAATTCTTTTAGATCCAGCCAAAGCCAATCTGCCTGCACCATTCACGAGGCCATCTATACCAGCTCTATCTACAATTTGGTGTAAATAAACTGCCAATTTATTAATTGGATTAGTAATTAAGGCGAAATAAATTTCGTCTAAATAAAATTTGTTATAAGATATTTTTTGCCAAACCGAAAGTGCTTCTTCTTGTTGTGGTAATAAATAAACTTTTTTGCTGTAACGAATAAAAGCATAATATGCTACCGCTAATACCGCAATTAAAGATCCGATCATGATGCCGTATTCAACTGCATGCGATGGCGCAACTACCAACATTTTTGCATCAGATAAAATAAAGACTGGCGCTAAAAATGATTTTAATAAATGGTGTTCCGAAAAAACTTCTGGTAAACCTAAAAAGCCTGCAAATGTAGCGCACACAGCCAATACAATTAATGGAATGGTCATGTTTTTAGGGCTTTCGTGCAAGTGTTTTGCTTGTTCGCTGCTGCCTCTAAACGAACTATAAAAAGTTAAGAATAACATTCTAAACATATAGAAAGCGGTTAATACAGAAGTAATGGCCATTACAGAAAATACCATTGGCGAATAATTAAATGTTGCCGCTAATATTTCGTCTTTCGAAAAGAAACCTGCAAATGGAGGTAAGCCCGAAATAGCTAATGTGCCAATTAAAATAGTTAAAAATGTGATCGGCAATTTTTTCTTTAATCCGCCCATGTTACGCATATCTTGCTCGCCAGACATAGCGTGTATAACACTTCCGGCGCCTAAGAATAATAAGGCTTTAAAAAATGCATGAGTCATTAAATGAAAAACGGCGCCTGTAAAAGAACCTACACCTAAAGCCACAAACATATAACCTAATTGACTCACCGTTGAATAAGCCAACACTTTTTTAATATCTGTTTGGGTTAAGGCAATAATAGCTGCTACAATTGCGGTAAGCATCCCCACAATGGTGATGGTTTGCATGGCAATAGGCGAAAGCACATACAATAAACTAGAGCGTGCAATCATATAGATACCCGCAGTTACCATGGTTGCTGCATGGATCAAAGCCGAAACGGGCGTTGGTCCTGCCATGGCATCTGGCAACCATGTATATAAAGGTAATTGCGCACTCTTACCCATTGCGCCTATAAACAATAATAAAGCAATAGCAGTAATGGTTACATCGCCAGTGGTAAAACCAGCAGCTTGTACCATCACCGATTTATAGTTAATGGTACCAAATGTTTTATAAATTAAAAACAAACCTAATAAGAAACCTAGGTCGCCAATGCGATTCATGATGAATGCTTTTTTAGCTGCATTATTATAGGCGGTATTTTTAAACCAAAATCCGATCAATAAATAAGAACACAATCCAACACCTTCCCAACCAATAAACATAATGGCATAGTTCGATCCTAATACCAATAATAACATGAAAAACACGAATAAATTGAGGTAAGCAAAATACCTTGCAAAGCCCTCATCGTGGTGCATGTAGCCAATCGAGTACACATGAATTAAAAATCCTACACCCGTAATGATCAATAACATGATCATCGATAATGGATCTATTAAAAAGGAGAATGGGATTTGTAATCCTGCAACATTTATCCAGCTAAATAAATCAAAGGTGTTTACTTCGCCGTTGGGTGTGCTCAAGAAAATTCCCAAACTAATCAAGAACGAAAAGAAAATGGATGCGCTACCTATTATTCCTACCCATGCTTTGGGCATACGCTTATTTGCAATGCCATTGATTAAAAACCCTAGCAATGGAAATAATGGAATTAAGCCTACTAATTTTAACATAATATGATTTGCTGAATGAACCTATCCTTTTAATTTATTTAAAATATTAATGTCGATTGATCTGGTGTTTCTGTAAATCATTACAATGATAGCCAAGCCAACCGCCACTTCTGCGGCAGCTACAGCCATAATAAAAAATACAAAAACCTGACCGCTTGCATCGCCTCTATAAGCAGAAAAAGCAGCTAATAAAATATTTACTGCATTCAACATTAATTCGATTGACATAAAAATGACAATCGCATTTCTTCTAACCAATACGCCCATTACACCAATTGTAAATAACAAAGAGGCTAATAAAATATAATGATTAATTGGTACTGCTTGAATTGTTTGTGTTACTGTTCCCATTAGTTAATTTCTTTTTTAGCTAATAATACTGCGCCAACCATAGCAGACAATAATAATACTGATGCTATTTCAAATGGCAATAAAAATTCGTTGAATAAAACTTTCCCTAAGTTTTTAACCAATCCAATATCTGGTTTGATTAATTCGAATGGCACATCGCCTCCGCCTGTTTTTACAATGGCGCCAACCAATGTAAGCATTAATAAACCTGCAGAAATTACACCTGCAAATTTTAAAAGGCTAGATTTTTGTGGCTCCGTAGCTTGGTTTAAATTTAAAAACATGATAGAGAAAAGTATCAATACCATAATAGCCCCCATGTATACAATAAAGTTTACGATGGCTAAAAACTGTGCATTTAAAATTAAATAATGACAGGTGATTGCAAAAAATGTCATCACCATATACAATGCGCTGTGTATAGGATTTTTTGCGAATACCACTAGTAATGCAAAAAACAAGGTAATGAAAGATAATAAGTAAAATAATGAATGACTCATTGAATATTATTTTATTGAATAATTATTTATTAATTGGTTCCACTAGTTTATCCTTACCGAAAATAAACTCGTCTCTTATGTATCCTGCTTTAGCAATATCGCCATCTAGATAAATTGCTGCTTTAGGACATGCTTCTTCGCAGAAGCCACAAAAAATGCAACGCAACATATTGATCTCGTATACCGAAGCGTATTTTTCTTCTCTATACAATAGTTCTTCTCCTGGTTTACGCTCAGCAGCAGTCATGGTAATGGCTTCAGCTGGGCAAGAAAGCGCACAAAGGCCGCATGCAGTACAACGCTCCGCACCATTTTCGTCTCTTTTTAAAGAGTGCAAGCCCCTAAAATTTTCGGAGAAAGATCTTTTTTCTTCTGGATAATAAACGGTGGTTCTTTTTTTGAAGAAATGTTTCATGGTAATGCTTAAGCCGTTGATAATTGCTGGAAGGTAAATACGCTCCCAAAAATTCATTTGCTTAGATGCTAAAACTTTTTTTCGATTCGTTAACGAATTCATATTTGTCAATGCTTTTAATTAAAAATATTATTTTCCAAAAATTAAAATGCCAGCTCCCGTTAAAGCTATATTTACAATTGCCAATGGAATTAAAACCTTCCATCCTAATTTCATCAATTGATCATAACGGAAACGAGGTACAGTCCATCTCACCCAAATAAAGAAGAATATAAATAATAATATTTTGGTAAAAAAGGCTGCAACACCTATTAATGCTGCAACATTTGGATTGCTAATAAGGTGCATGAAAGGGTAATTATAACCTCCGAAATATAGAGACGCCATAATTGCAGACGACACAAACATGTTGATGTATTCTGCAAATAAATAAAAACCTAATTTCATCGAAGAGTATTCGGTATGGTGTCCACCAACTAATTCGGTTTCGCATTCTGGTAAATCAAACGGAGTTCTATTGGTTTCGGCAAAAGAACAAATCATAAATATTAAAAAGCCTAATGGCTGATAAAAAACATTCCAGTTCATGCCAGCTTGTTGCTCCGAAATTTCTCTTAAACTTAAAGTGCCTGTCATCATTAATAAAGCAATGATAGATAAGCCCATCGCTATCTCGTAAGAAATATTTTGAGAGGCCGAACGAACCGCAGCTAATAATGAAAACTTGTTATTAGATGCCCAGCCACCAATCATTACGCCATATACGCCCAATGATACAACACCAAATACATATAATACACCAACATTAATATCTGCTACTTGCAAAGAAACTTGTCTGCCAAATAAAAATAAATCTTGCCCCCAAGGAATTACCGCTGTAGTAATACAAGCAGTAAACATACTGAGCGATGGACCAAGTACAAATAAAAATGTGCTAGCATGCGTTGGAATAATTTCTTCTTTGGTAAATAATTTTACACCATCGGCAAGTGGTTGCAATAAACCCCAAGGACCAGCTCTATTAGGGCCTACACGGTCTTGGAAAAACCCAGCAAATTTTCTTTCTGCAAGGGTAGTATACATAGCAATAACCAAACTAATTCCTAAGATGGCAGAGATTAAAATTAATTTTTCAATAATAAATGCGATGTCCATTTTTATTTAATTTTTTTATGAAACATTTTTTTGTTTGCTTCAATTAAGGCCTCATTTTTTTCAATAACAGGTAGCGGATGCGCCATTTCATAATGATTGGAAGAAATAACCGAAGTGTCTTCGATTTTTCTTGGTCCTTCTATCGTCCAATCTGCTGTTGCTTTTTTCTCGAATCTACAAGTATTGCAAATAAAAGATTCTACTTCTCCGTATTGGTCTTTACGCGCTGTTACACGCAATACATCCTCTCCTTTATACCACAACACTACCTTACCCGAACATTTTTCGTGATCGCAATCTCTGTGTGCATCTACCGGTTTAGTAAACCAAACTCTGTTTTTAAAACGAAAAGTTTTATCGGTTAATGCGCCAACTGGACAAACATCAATTACGTTTCCAGAGAAATCATTATCTATGGCTGCGCTAATATAAGTTGATATTTCTGATTGATCTCCTCTATTTAAAACACCATGAACCCTGCCTTCTGTAATTTGATCGGCTGTGTAAACGCAACGATAGCAAAGGATACAGCGATTCATGTGCAATTGAATTTTATCTCCAATATCTACTTTATCAAAAGTTCTTCTTTCAAATTCGTATCTTGAATTAGACGCGCCGTGTTCGAATGATAAATTTTGCAGATCACATTCGCCTGCCTGATCACAAACTGGGCAATCAAGTGGATGGTTAATCAATAACATTTCTACTATGCCTTTTCTTGCTTCTAATACTTCTGGTGAAGTGGTGTTTTCTACCACCATGCCATCCATCACTTGTGTTTGACAAGAAGCAACTAACTTTGGCATTGGTCTAGGATCTTTTTCGGAACCTTGTGCCACTTTTACTAAACAAGTACGGCATTTACCACCACTACCTTTTAGCTTTGAATAATAACACATAGCCGGAGGCACAATGTCGCCGCCTATTTGACGTGCTGCATTTAATATCGTGGTTCCCGGTTCTACTTCAACAGACTGTCCGTCGATGGTTACTTTTATTTTATCTGCCATTTTATTAAAATAATTATTTTACTAGCGCTTCATGAGCGGCTAGTAATCCAAAATTTCTTGTTTGACTTATGCTTGCTTCTTTTATATGCCATTCAAATTCTTCGCGGAAATGACGAATAGCACTCGCCACAGGCCATGCAGCTGCATCTCCTAATGGACAAATTGTATTGCCTTCAATTTTTTTAGAAACTTCTACTAATAAATCGATGTCGCTTAATTTTCCGTGACCGTATTCGATGCGATGTAATACTTTTTCCATCCATCCAGTTCCTTCTCTACATGGAGAACATTGTCCGCATGATTCGTGGTGATAAAAACGAGCAAAATTCCAAGTATTACGCACAATACAACTGTCTTCGTCGTAAACAATAAAACCACCAGACCCAAGCATAGTGCCGCTTACAAAGCCTCCGTCGGAAAGTGATTCGTAACTCATTAATCGTGCTTCGTTGTTTGCAGTTTTTAAAATTAAATTGGCTGGCAAAATTGGCACCGATGATCCACCGGCAACAACTGCCTTTAATTTTTTACCATTTTTAATGCCACCACAATATTTATCTGAATAAATAAATTCTTCTACAGGTAAACCTAATTCTATTTCGTAAATACCCGGATTATTGATGTGTCCACTTGCCGAAATTAATTTTGTTCCGGTGCTTCTACCAATTCCAATTTTTGCGTATTCGTCGCCACCCATATTTACAATGGGTGCAATGGCTGCAATGGTTTCTACATTATTTACTACCGTTGGACAAGCATATAAACCAGCTATTGCAGGGAATGGAGGTTTCACTCTTGGATTGCCTCTCTTGCCTTCTAAAGATTCTAACAAAGCCGTTTCTTCCCCGCAAATATAAGCGCCTGCACCAGGATGAACATATAAATCTAAATCGTATCCTGAACCTAAAATATTTTTTCCTAAAAAGCCATTCGCATAGGCTTCGGCAATTGCTTTTTCTAAAATCCTCAACACATAAAAATACTCCCCTCTGATATAGATATAAGAAGTGTTAGCGCCCAATGCATAACTCGAAGTAATCATTCCTTCAATCAAAGCATGTGGAATTTTTTCCATTAAGTAACGGTCTTTGAAAGTGCCGGGCTCCGATTCGTCTGCATTGCAAACTAAATAACGGGGCACACCTACTGGTTTAGCTAAAAAGCTCCATTTCATTCCCGTAGGAAATCCTGCACCACCTCTTCCGCGCATGCCAGATTTCTTCACCTCTTCTACCACATCATCTGGAGACATTGTCTTCAAAGCCTTTTCGACCGAACGATAACCGCCCATTTTTCGATAAGTATCAAAAGTATTTATTCCTGGAACATCAATGTGTTCTAATAATATTTTGCGTGACATATTATTTTATTTCTTCTTTATCAATATAAATTCTGCAAACCCGAAAAAATCCCAAAAAATACTGGGTAATATTTTTCCGTATTTAATTAAATTATGAATTACCTTCAATGGCATCATTAATATATTTGGCATATATCTTCGTGTGCCACCTTTAATAATTTCTGTATTATTTTTTAAAAATAAATTATACAACTCCGTTAACGAATACACCCTCACATGGGTCTCGTCGTCGAAAAAATTCAAGGTTCCCTTCATCCGTGGAAGTCGAGTAGATCGAATGCCAGGGTACTCCACATACAAGTATCCTCCGGGTTTGAGCTTTGCTAGTAATTTTACCAATACTTCCTCTCCATTTTTTAAATGCTCAATCACATGCGCCATCATAATAGCCTGATTGCACCAATAAATTTAAATATGGATTTTGCATCATGGCTTGACGCAAGTTATCGCCCGTTTTATTATTGGTATTATCCCATGGATAGGTAGGA
>CAIMAP010000046.1 GCA_903838995.1 uncultured bacterium
GGGTAGGTCATGCTCGAAGTCGATGCCGTGAGTGCTGGATTATAAATATAAATCGCATCGTAAACATTCGTTAAATTTCTAGCATCGCCCCATCCTGATGCATTCCAATCAATCGAACTTGGATAAGGATTACCCAATAAATTAAATCCAGTTACTAAAGAGCTTAAGGTAACCGTACCTTGTCCAACTGCGCCGGTTGCTTTAATGGTAGTTGCCGTTGCAGCAGGCGTACTGCTTGCATATAAATCGGTTGTTCTATCGCCTCTCACTAATACGCGGAAACCCGCGCCTGGTGTAAGTTGTGTAGTTTTGGTATTAGTAACTGCTACCCAAGCTGAACCATCATAGCTAAACATAGAATTGCTACCGCTGAGTGTTTTATCTAAACCAGTAGTGGCATCTACGCCACCTGGTGATGCACCTGCAATACCAGAAACTTGTATACCTAAACCTGTAGCGTTGGTACCCGATTCTTGCCAAGAAGCATATACACCACCTGTAGTAGTTACAGGTGCTGCTAAAAAGCGATAAGCTCTTCGCGTAGCAGGTAAATATCTTTCCACTACCACATCTCCAGAAATAGTTCCCGAAGACGCGCCAATGCGGGCTGTACCCGTAGCGTTCGATTTAATAATTAATTTACCAGCTGCATTTAAGGTAGTTCCTGAACCAACAATCACGGTTCCTGCAGTAGCACCTGCCGTAATGTTTAAATTACTACCCAGCGTTGCAGTGGTGCTGCCGCTTAAGGTTAAATCCTTTAATACATTCGTAGTACCTGGAGTTGTTTGATCAAAATAATAAGTACCTGTAGTGCTGGTTCCACCAATCACTAAATTGGAAGTAGCCGTGCCTTTAATTACACCATTGCCTGTTGCTCCACCATTAAGTGTTGCTGTTGCACCTGCTGCAATAGTTAAAGTACCTGAATTTTGAACCTGCTCTGCAGAAGTAAACTGCTCCGAAGGAGCAATGTAAAATTCTGTACCCGATGAAATGTACAACTGAGCCGAAGCAGCCATTGATCCACTCATTAGGAAACTTAAAATAAAGAATTTAATTTTCATGTTTTTATTGTAGTGTTGTATGGTTTCGCACAAATATTGTTTAAATGTTGATTTACATTACAATAAAGCTTGCTATAAATAGCACACACACTGTGTGATTTTTTTTACACAAATAACATTTTTATGTGATAAATTGATATTTTATAAGAAATAACATCTATATGCTATATTGTTTATCACAATTGCTATATTTGTGACTTAATTTTTTTTTGTATGGGGTTTAATGCTATTGACTATTTCGCTTTTTTATTGCTCTCTTTAGCTATAATCCTATTTTTTGATGTTTTATATAAATTTAAAAGACCATTAACCTTAAGGTATTTGTTTATAGTGGTTTCCTTAGGGTTTTTTTGGAAAGGATTAGGTTATTTTTACTATTTGAATTTTTCTTTCAATCGTTGGTTGATTGAGTTACCGAATACCATACTTGCCAGTTGTATGGTATTGATTTTAGCTCATTTAAAAGACCATAAAATAAAACCTAAATATCTGATATATTGTATTTTGATCACTTTAACACAGTTTTCAATATTGATCTATATTAGTTTTATCGCGCAAATACCATTGCATATTCCAAGTATGCAAGTTTCTACAGCCATCAAAATAGTTAGAATTGTATATTCGATTAGTACGATTGCAATATGTTGTATGCTCATTTTTAAGATCTTAAGCACCCTTAAAAAAACAAATGATTACATAGCTCAGCTCAAAAAATGGTATTTTATCCTGAGTTTTATTTTTATCATATCTGCATTCGCATTCACTTCTATAGATTTTGCATCATCGACTAATAGCTTCCCATTGTTACTCAATATTTGCACGAACATTTTATACGTAATTGCCATTCTATACAGACCTAATTTTATTAATAACAGCAATATCAAGTTAAAAGTAAATACCTCATTTAATATTAAGGAGTTAGATAATATGGATGATGCTATATTCATCAATCATTTTTTTTATCAAAAATATTACTTAAAAATGGATGCCAATATGGAATATTTTGCTGAAATAGTTGGTTTCAAGCCAGAAGTTATAAGAAAACACATTAGTACAAACTATCAATTAAGTTTCATCGAGTTGACTAATAAAAACAGGGTATTGGCTTTTCTAGAATTAGTTAAAACCGATAAAGTAAAAAACTATACCATAGAAGGTCTGGCAAAGGAATGTGGATTTTCATCTAGGTTTCACTTGTATAATAATTTTAAAAAGTTTCATGGTGGCACGCCAGGCGATTATATTAAAACAATCCAAGGCTAAGGGCAAGATGTGGCAAGGGCTTTGTAAAAATTCCATTTCACAGCAATACCTAGCACATCAACCACATTCAATCTTATTTCTTCACATCCCTTGACATCCTATAAATAATCTTGTATAATTGCTAATATTTTTAGCATTATGCCCGCAACTACTACTCCACATACCGCTGTAGCGCTTATTTTATGCGAAAACAGCGTCGAATTAGCGCTTCCACTATTGTCTAGCAGCATCAGTGCAGGCTTTCCCTCGCCGGCACTCGATTTTATCGACCTTAAAATTGATTTAAATACCCATTTGATTAAACACCCATCGGCTACTTTTTTTGGCAGAGTAAAAGGGCATTCGATGAAAGATGCA
Source organism: uncultured bacterium (assembly GCA_903838995.1). Lineage (GTDB taxonomy): Bacteria > Bacteroidota > Bacteroidia > Sphingobacteriales > Sphingobacteriaceae > CAIKLP01. The sequence goes on from CAIMAP010000046.1 coordinate 2,688, forward strand.
GGCATTGGCGATGACGACCTGATCATCATCGACAAAAGTATTCCGCCTAGCAATGGAAAAATTGCAGTTTGTTATTTAGATGGTGAATTTACGCTCAAACAAATTAAAATTATCGATAAAGAAATTTGGTTGATGCCCGCTAACAGCGCATACAAAGGCATCAAGATGGAAGCCTTTCATCATTTAGTCGTATGGGGCGTGGTAACTTATGTGATTAAAAAAATACCATGTTCGCTTTAGTCGATTGCAATAATTTTTACGCTTCTTGCGAGCGTTTGTTTCGGCCCGAATTAAATGGTAAACCAGTAGTGGTTTTATCGAATAACGATGGCTGTGTAATTGCACGCAGCAACGAAGCAAAAGCCATAGGCATCCCTATGGGTGCGCCCGCCTATCAATACGACGCGCTATTTCGTACGCACAGCGTAAGTGTATTCTCTGCTAACTTTCCGCTCTACGGCGACCTCAGTAATCGAGTGATGCAAATTTTATCGGAGTACAGTCCCGAAATAGAAATTTACAGCATCGACGAATTATTTTTAAAGCTGGTGGGTTTTGATTTTTTCGATTTGCAAAATTACGGAGCAAGCATGCGAGAAAAAGTATTTACCTGGACCGGCATCCCCATTAGCGTGGGCATTGCGCCAAGCAAAGCATTATCAAAATTAGCCAACCGGATTGCTAAAAAATATCCCGAAAAAACGGCAGGCGTATACATTATAGACAGCGAAGAAAAAATAACCAAAGCGCTCAAATGGCTGAAAATAGAGGATGTTTGGGGCATCGGTTCGCAGCTAAGTAAAAAATTAAAAGCCATCAATGTGTTTAGCGCCTACGATTTTACATTGACCAACGATGCTTGGATTAAAAAAAATATGGGCATTGTGGGCATTCGTTTAAAAAGAGATTTACAAGGTTTGCCTACCCTAGATTTAGAAAGCCTTGGCGCAAAAAAAAATATTGCTACCACCCGAACCTTCGACCGCAATACCAACGATTTAAATTATTTAGAAGAACGGGTATCTACTTTTGCAGTGGCTTGCGCCGAAAAACTACGCAAACAACAATCCTGTTGCAATAGCTTGCTAGTGTTTATTCATACCAATGGGCATCGGCAAGATTTAGCGCAATACCACCAACATATTTTAGTGCAACTCCCCTTTCCTACTAACTCTAGTATCGAGCTTTCGCAATTTGCCACCGCAGCCCTAAAAAAAATATTCCATGCGGAATATCAATATAAAAAAGCCGGTGTAATGGTACAAGACATTACACCCGAATACCAAAAACAATTATCCGTATTTAATAATAGTAACGAGCTACATGCCCCACTGATGAAGGCATTTGATAAAATAAATAATATATTTGGTCAACAAAAAATAAGGTTAGGCTCGCAAGATCGTCGCATTTGGAAAATGAAACAAGAACGACTATCGCCTAGGTACACCACTAAATTAAGTGATATTATAATCGTAAAAGTATAATGTGTTTTCATTCTAAACAATCACAAACTGCGCAAGCACTTGAGCATCGATTCAAAGCAAAAGTGGCCGATGGCATTAGCATTGAGCCTACTATCTATAATGGTTTCAGCTTTCCAAAAACACCCATCATTACCAGGCAAGCACCCGATAAAATTATTTTATCGAATTGGGGACTCATGCCTAGTTGGGCTAAAGATACCAGCTTTAGAAAAAACACCTTGAATGCCAGAGTAGAAACCCTACAAGAAAAACCTTCTTTTAAAAACTATGTACAAAATAGGTGTTTAATTATTGCCGATGGATTTTTTGAGTGGAAATGGTTGGATGAAAAAGGATTGAAAAAAGAAAAATATTTTATTGAGCTACCCGAGCAGCAAAGCTTTGCATTTGCAGGTATTTGGAGCCATTGGCTAGACCAAAGTACAGGAGAAATTCAACACACCTATGCCATGCTAACCATGCAAGCAAACGCACTTATGAGCGAAATTCATAATACTAAAAAACGCATGCCCATTATTGTTTCTCAAAACGCAGAACAGCAATGGCTCGAGCGCGGCGAATTGTATATTGCGAATGATTTATTGCAAGCGCATTTGGTTTAGCGAAAAGATTCTTTGAAAAGGAAAAACCTACATCTTCGCAATTCGCTGAAACACCCCTCCTACTTTAATCACATAGATACCATTAGCGAATTCAACTAAATCAATCATGCCATTTCCAAGCATTACTTTGCTTAACATTAAATTTCCTTGCACATCGTAAAGCTCCACTATATTATTTTCGATATCGCTCAAGCCCTGCACATAAATAATATTGTTAGTTGGATTTGGATAAATTTTAATTTTATTTTTAGTCGAATTATTTATTCCAACTGTTTTTACAAAAGTATTACAAGCCGAAGAATCTACGCAACCTAAATAGGTAATTAAACACTTGTAAGTACCAGTTGCAGCAGGTGTAAAGCTTTGAGCGGTGGCCCCCATAATAGGCAGTCTGGTAAAACAATTTACCCATTGGTATTCTGCGCCTGCTAAATTCGCTTCCAAATAAGTTATTTTATTTGCAACGCTTACATCAAAACTGATGATAAAAATATCCAACACCACAATCGAATCACAATTTGCTGCTGTTTTATACACTACCGAATCGGTTGTAGTAGTGGTATATACTTTACCATTTTTATCCCAAGTAAAAGTTTGACAAGCAATCTCAGATTGAACGATTCTGAATGCAGGAGAAATTTTTAAATGTAGCGCAACTAAAGAATCACAGCCTTTTGAGGTAACCAAAACAGCATTGTAAACACCCGTTTTATTATAAGTTAAGCCGGTAGCCGACCAAGTGTATGGATTACATTGATTGACATAAAAATCCGTAGAATCTTTTTTATTAATAGTTAAGTTTAAAGTAATTAAAGAATCACATCCTCTTGCATTTTTTAAAATAGCAAAGGCTTGCGTACTTTGTGTATAACGCTTATTGTTTTCTGGCCAAGTATAGAAATCGCATGCGCTGATATTTTGAATCGTTGGCGGAATTAGATTGACAGTTAAATTTAATGTGACGATAGAATCGCAGCCGCTGGCTGTAAGTATTGTATCTGCATAGCTTCCAGAGGCTCCATAGGTTTGACCATTGAGCGCCCAAGTAAAAGTATCGCATGCATTAACCGTAATACTACTTCTTATAACATTGGTAATTGTTAAATTTAATTTGATGATTGAATCACAACCATTGGCTTTGGCAGTTCTTCCAATATAGGTTCCGCTAGTATTATAAGTTTGATTCGTAACTGGCCAATTATAGGCATTGCATTTAGTTAAATTAATTTTATTGACAGTCAAGCCTGCAGCTAAAGATTTTCCTGTAACAAAATTAGAAGTAGAACCGGAAAGTGTAAAACCATTTAAAGCACCCGTTCCAAAAGTATTTCCATAAGAGGAAATGCTAGTATTTGCAGTATTTGTAGCTCCTGGCGTTCCTTCGTTCATTGGAAAATAAGCCACCAAATTAGGAGTAGAATTACACAATTCTACATTTCTATTATTGGCAATTTGCGAAGCCGTTCGGGCAACATTCCAAACCCTTACTTCATCTATAGTACCATTAAAATAATGAATACCATCGCATCTTCTGCCAATTTGAATATTACCTGTTGCAGCTGTATTAACTGTAACTGTTAAATTACCAGAAGCCTCTAAATTTCCATCTAAATACAATGCTACTTTGGTTGTGGCTAATGGGTCGTAAACCCCTGCCACATGGTGCCATAACCCGTCGTTTACAGCAGTAGTACCATTGATCCCATTGCCTTCCACTTCTAATCGAATGGCATTATTATTTAAAATATTCAGCGTGAAACGAGTGCCAGTAGACATGAGTCCCATTTCTACAATTACCGTTTGTACACCTCCGGCTGAAGGGTTACTATTGGCCGTTGTTTTTATCCATGCCTCCAGCGTTTTAGCTGTATTTCCGGCAATTGGAGAAATGTCCGACATCACATAATCATCTGTACCATCGAAATATAAACCTGCATTTTGTGCAATTAAATTATTTGATAATACAAATAAGAAAAACAGTAAAAGAAATTTGCGTGTATTCATATTGCTTTCGTTAAATGATCAGGTAAAATAATTAGCAACTTAAGCAATTTTAGATAAAGCAAAGCCCCCAAACGCTAAATAACAGGGAATATAGTGTTTGGAGCTAAAAAATTAGGCCTATATTTATAGTATTAAAACGAACAACCCATGGATATCGATAGCAAAAGACTCTTAAATGCAGAAAGCGAGCAACTCATTAAACTGCAAAACATTGTTAAAAAAACCATCGAAGATGAAAACCTGATCATCGAGCATTTATTAAATCCACCGAAAGATATTTTAACAAGTGGACAAGAAATTTCGGATAAAGTAGCCCGATTTGGCGGAAGTTGGTCTTTCATTATTTCCTTTTTCATCATATTAATTAGCTGGATTGTATATAATTCTTTATCCAATGCAGCAAATACCTTTGATCCTTTTCCATTTATTTTAATGAATTTAATTTTGTCTTGTATAGCAGCTCTACAAGCCCCCATCATTATGATGAGCCAGAACAGACAAGAAGAAAAAGACAGAAAACGCAGCGAAAATGATTATTTAATTAACCTAAAAGCAGAATTAGAAATTCGATCATTGAATCAAAAAATCGATTTATTATTAGCAGAACAAATCAAAGTACTTTTTGATAGCCAAGCTAAACAATTAGAAATCTTAAAAAATATCGAAAAATCTATTTCGAATCTTCCAAAATCTTAAAAGGTTTCAATTAAATAATATTA
>CAIMAP010000047.1 GCA_903838995.1 uncultured bacterium
GTTTTTTTATCGACCCCATAAAAAGAAGGTTGGTATAATTTACCCGAAAAATTTACTGGCGAACCATGGGTTAAATGCCCACCATGTGATAAATCGAAACCTAAAATTTTATCGCCTGGATTTAATACCGCAAGCATTACGGCAGCATTGGCTTGCGCACCAGAGTGAGGTTGAACATTGGCCCATGCGGCACCAAATAATTCTTTTGCACGATCAATCGCTAATTGTTCTACTTGATCGACAATTTCGCAACCGCCATAATAGCGTTTGCCGGGTAAGCCTTCGGCGTATTTATTGGTTAAGCAAGAACCTTGCGCTTCCATTACTTGTGTGCTCACGAAATTTTCGGAAGCTATCAATTCAATGCCTTCTTCTTGGCGTGCTAATTCTTGGTCAATTAATTTGAAAATTTTGAGGTCTCTTTTCATGCTAAGGGTTATTTGGATGGGTATTTTCAGGCCTAAAAATAGCGATTTTTTAGAAATATTAACTACGCTTTATGCTAAACTAAAAATATTGTATCTTCGATGCATAAACTAAAGGAATTGCGCGAGTTTAACTGGCCTTTTCTTCCAACAAAAAATGAAAGCAATTATACCGGTAGCCGGAATTGGTAGCAGACTTAGACCACACACGCACACACAGCCCAAGGCTTTGGTGCCCGTGGCAGGCAAACCAATTCTAGGCCATATCATCGACAGCCTAAGCGAAGTAGGCATCAAAGATTTTATTTTTGTAATTGGCTATTTAGGCGATAAAATTCAATCTTATATTACCGAAAAATACCCGCATTTGCACCACGAATTTGTAGTACAAGCGCAAAAAGAAGGCATCGGCCACGCCATCTGGACGGCCAAAGATTTAATTCAGGCCAACGACGAAATTTTAATTGTTTTAGGCGACACCATTTTTGATGTCGATTTGGCCAGTGTATTAGATTTACCTTGTTCGGCAGTTGGGGTGCGTAGGGTAGAAGACCCAAGTAATTTTGGAGTCGTAGAATCCGACGACGATGGTTACATTACGCATTTAGTAGAAAAGCCAACCATTCCAAAATCAAACATGGCTATGGTGGGTTTATATAAAATCAAAGAAGCTTCGGCTTTAATGAATGCACTCGATTACAATATTCAACACGATATTAGAACTTATAACGAGTTTCAATTAACCGACGGCCTGATGCACATGATTGAGCAAGGTTCGAAAATTAAAACTTTTAAAGTAGAAGATTGGTACGATTGTGGGCGTAAAGAAGTTTTGCTTTCGACTAATGCCATGTTACTCAGCAGAGAAAAAAATCCGGTCACTACTTTTGATTTTCCAAATACCATTATTATTCAACCCGTAAATATTCCAGCTAATTGTCGCATTCAAAATTCGATTATTGGCCCCAATGTTTCCATTGGCGAAAATACTTATGTAGATCATTCTATTATTAAAAATTCGATTATTGGTTCATTTTCGCAATTAGAAGATGTGGTATTGTTCGATTCGCTAATCGGCAACGATGCATCTTTAAAGGGTTTGAGCCAGAGTTTAAATTTAGGCGATAGTACCGCCATTAGTTTTTCATAAATTATTCATTCAAAAAATTACAGACCTTGAAAAAGTTTTTATTCCTAATTGTTTTGAGCGCAAGTATTTCGAGCGCATTTGCACAAACTACTTTTCGTAAAAAAGTAATTCATAAAACTTTAAATGTATTGGTAGAAGAATACGATACCAAAGATTCGGCCAGTACTTTTAAAACCGGTTATTATGCGCGTTACAATACCAATTATGGTACGCCAAGCAAAGTAGGATCTTATGCCGATAACCAACGCAGTGGCATTTGGACTTTTTATACCGACAGTATGAAAACGTATTTCAAATACAATTATTCGACTGGATTGATTTTATTTGCAAAGCCAGATACTTTGGCTAAATATTTTTTAAAGCAAGCCGAATTAGATACTAATTTTTATAAAGACTTAACGCAAGTGCCCATGTTTGTGGGTGGTGCGGTAGAGTTTAAAGATTTTATAAATGCTAATTTGCGTTACCCTAACATTGCTAAAGAAAATGAAATTACTGGAAAAGTAATTGCTAGTTTTTATATAGGTACCAATGGTTACATTGAATTTCCGAAAATCATTAAAGGCATTGGTTATGGTTGCGACGACGAAGCTTTGCGCATTATTAA
>CAIMAP010000048.1 GCA_903838995.1 uncultured bacterium
GCAATTCTTTCTGCACGACGACATACTACACGCGCCAAGTGGCAATAGGAAACAATGCTATGTCCACCAGGTAAAATAAAGTTTTTTAACTCTGGCAAAGTTTCGTTCATTAAATCCATTTGATCTTCTAATAATTGAATGTCTTCTGGATGAAAATCTGGAATTTTCATTTTTGATTTTTCTGGATCTGATGCCAAAGAAGAACCAACCGTAAATAACCTATCTTGAATTTCTTTTAAGACAATTTTATATTCTTCGCTGATTGCTTGATCACGAATTAACCCAATGTGTGAGTTTAATTCGTCTACTGTACCATAAGATTCAATTCTGATATGATGCTTTGGAACCCTTACTCCTCCTATTAATGACGTCTGTCCTAGATCTCCTGTTTTAGTGTATATTTTCATTTTTGCAATTACTGATTTTAATAAATTATCTTGATTTTATGGTAATGACCTCTTTGTTTTGTTCGTCGGATTCTATGGCACCATCGCGCATTCTTACAATTCGATGTGCATGTTTTGCAATGTCTTCTTCGTGTGTTACTAAAATAATAGTATTTCCTTTCTGATGAATTTCTTCGATCAGTCCCATAATTTCTATGGAAGTTTTAGTATCTAAATTTCCAGTTGGTTCGTCGGCTAAAATAATTGCTGGATTATTGACCAATGCCCTTGCCACGGCGACTCTTTGGCGTTGCCCACCAGATAACTCATTTGGCTTATGGTACATCCTATTACCCAAACCTACACTTTCAAGTGTTTCAATTGCGCGAGTGGTTCTAGCCTCTTTTGCAATGCCGGCATAAACTAATGGCAAAGCAACGTTTTCTAAAGAACTAGATCTTGGTAATAAATTAAAAGTTTGAAAAACAAAACCAATTTCTTTATTTCTAATTTCAGCTAATTCATTATCATTTAAATTACTAACGTCTGTTCCATTAAGAATATAAGATCCTTTGGTTGGAGTATCTAAGCATCCTAAGATATTCATTAAGGTAGATTTTCCTGAACCAGATGGACCCATTAAAGCCACAAACTCTCCTTTATAAATTTCTAAATCTACACCACGCAAGGCAAAAATTTCTTCAGAACCAATTACATATCGTTTACCAATATCCTGTAATTTAATAAGCACTTGCTTTTCCATTTTTGTATTTTTTATAAAGCTGAAATTAACACAATGGCAGCTATATCAAAAGAAATTTTCGTAACAAATATCCTACAATTATTTTTGCTCTATTACCTTAGGCACCCTAAAATAGTCGGTGTCTTTTTTGGGTGCATTAGCTAAACCCTCATCATGTGTAATTGTTTGAATTACTTCATCTTTTCTCAGCACATTGACTTCATCATTCATATAAATCAAAGGCGCTACCATGCTGGTATCTACTTCATTTAAGGTTTCCATAAAATCAAGAATTCGATTCAAATCTGCTTCAATTTTAACTTTCTCCGTTTCGTTGAATTGTAATCGTGCTAAATGAGCAATTTTTTCTACTAAATCTTTATCTATTCGCATAGTTTTGCAATTTTTGATTAATGATGTTAAACACTTCTGTACTTAATTTTTCGAGCCCACCTTCTTCCTTATAGGCAGCAGTATCTATGGGCTGATGTACAAAAACTTTCATAACTCCGGGTACAGAACCGGTTGTTTTACCATTTCCGGGCATCAATTCGTAATTATTTAAAAAGGTGACAGGCAAAATTGGCACATCACAATCTATGGCAATTTTAAAGGCACCACTTTTGAATTCGCCCATTGCTGGTGCGCTTAAAGACATGGTACCTTCGGGATATAAAATTAAACTTTGCCCATCTTTTACATTTTGTTCCACTTTTTTCAAAGCCCTATAAGAAGCAATTTTACTGTCTCTATCTACAGGAACATCTACGGTTTGAAAAAATAATTTCAATACGGGGTGTTTTAATAATTCTACTTTACCCATAAAATGGTAATCGCCAGCAATTCCACACAAATTAATGGCGTGTCTAAATAAGAAGAATGGTTGGCAACAATTACCATAGGCTTGCTAAAATCGATGGGCTGCTCATATTCGAAATGATGGCCGTAAAATCCAAGTTTAAAGGCTAATTTACACCAAAACTTACGCAGATCTCCAAGAAATACATTTCTTTCGCGTTTCCTTGTAGCATAATAAAATAAGGGATACATGATAAAAAATACCAATGCAACCATAAACATATACCATACAAAATGAAGCTTTCTGAGAATTTTCATCGTTGAATTTTGAATAATTGAATGCCCAGCAAAAATATTAATTTTTAACCGATTTTTTGTGCTTTAAAAGTACTCATTTTTTATTACTTTCGGCCTATGGAAACAGTTGTAAGCGGAATTAGATCTACGGGTAATTTACACCTTGGAAATTACTTCGGGGCAATGAAGAATTTTATTAAAATGCAAGAGGAATACAACTGCTATTTCTTTATTGCCGATTACCATTCTTTAACCACCCATCCAAATCCTCAAAATTTACACCTTCATGTAAAAAATGTACTGGTAGAATATCTTGCTGCTGGCATCGATCCAGAAAAATCTACCATTTATGTACAATCCGATTTACCGGAAATTGCAGAACTTTATTTACTCTTAAATATGAATGCTTATTTAGGAGAATTAGAAAGATGTACTTCTTTTAAAGATAAAATTAGAAACAACTCAGAAAACATCAATGCAGGATTATTAACTTATCCTGTATTAATGGCAGCAGATATTATCATTCATAAAGCCACTAAAGTGCCAGTTGGCAAAGACCAAGAGCAACATTTAGAAATGGCCAGAACATTTGCCAATCGTTTCAATAGAATGTATGATACCGAATATTTTCCAGAACCACATGCTTTTAATTTTGGCACACAATTAGTTAAAATACCTGGCTTAGATGGCAATGGGAAAATGGGAAAATCGGAAGGCGAAAACAATGCTGTTTTTTTAGCAGATAGCCCCGATCTAATTCGTAAAAAAGTAATGAAAGCGGTAACCGATGCAGGACCAACAGAACCAAACCAGGAAAAACCAGCAATCATTCAAAATCTATTTGACATCATGAAAGCGGTCTCTCCTGCTAGTAATTATGATCATTTCGACGAATTATACAATAATCAACAAATTAGATACGGTGATTTTAAAAAGCAATTAGCAGAAGATATCATTGTTTTTACTAGCCCTATCCGAGAAAAAATACTAGAAATAGGTGCTAATACCGATTATTTAAAGAAAGTAGCCAAAAATGGTGCAGATAAAGCAAGAGCAAGTGCTAGCAAAACAATAAAAGAAGTACGCGAAATAATCGGTTTTAAATCGTTTTAATTTTTGTATTTTCAAAGCTTGATAAATAGTTAAACACAATTGAAATTTTTATAAAGATGCATATAGCAATAGTTGGAAATATTGGCGCAGGTAAAACAACACTTACCGAATTATTAGCTAAACATTACCATTGGGAACCTCAATACGAGGCAGTAGATGATAACCCCTATTTAGAAGATTTTTACCAAGACATGAAGCGTTGGGCTTTCAACTTGCAAATCTATTTTTTGAATTCAAGATTTAAACAAATAGTAGAAATTCAAAGAGGAGATAAACCCATTGTTCAAGACAGAACAATTTATGAAGATGCTTATATTTTTGCAGCTAATCTTCACGATATGGGTTTAATGTCTAGTCGTGATTTCAATAATTATTTAAGTGTTTTTGAATCTGTTAAAGAGTTTATCAAACCACCCGATTTATTAATTTATTTAAAAGCATCTGTGCCTACTTTGGTGAATCAAATTCAAAAAAGAGGCAGAGAGTATGAGTCTGGTATACGTTTGGATTACTTATCTAAATTAAATGAGCGTTACGAAAATTGGATTGATTCTTATAAAGAAGGTAAACTCTTAACTATTCATGTCGATAAAATGAATTTTGCAGAAAAGCCAGAAGATTTAGGAGAAATTATTCAAAGAATTGACACCGAAATTTTTGGTTTATTCCCCTCAACCTCGAATAAAACTAAATCGAAAAAATAATGAAAGTTGCGGCAATTATACCTGCAAGATATGCTTCTACTCGGTTTCCGGGAAAGCCACTTGCAGACATTGCAGGCAAAACTATGATACAGCGCGTTTACGAGCAATGTAAAAAATTGGCTTCGCTAGACTATGTAATTGTAGCAACAGACGACGAAAGAATAGCAGCAGAAGTCAATCGTTTTGGGGGACAAGTATGCATGACCTCCAGCAGCCATTTAACCGGTACAGACCGAATTTGGGAAGTGGTGGAAAGTTTGAATTTAGCAGCCGATGTGATTATCAATGTTCAAGGAGACGAGCCCTTTATTCAACCTGCACAATTACAATTAATCATTGATTGTTTTAATGATCCCTTGGCCCAAATCGCTACACTGGTTAAACCCATTGACGATTCTACAGTTTTATTCAATCCAAATACGCCAAAAGTAATTTTAGACCAACATCAATTTGCCATTTATTTTTCTAGACAAGCCATTCCTTTTTTAAGAAATGAACCAGCAGAAAATTGGATCAATAAACACACTTATTTTCAACACATAGGTATCTATGGCTATCGAAAACAAGTATTACAACAAATTATACAATTAGCCCCAAGTAAATTAGAACTAGCAGAATCATTGGAACAGTTGAGATGGATGGAAGCCGGTTTTAAAATCAAAACAGCCATCACCAATCAATCTACCATTGCTATTGATACGCCTGAAGATTTAACATTAGCAATTAATATTTTTAATCAACAAACAAATGGAAACGAAAGATTGTAACGGAAATTTACTCGCTCAAGGCGATACAGTAATGGTGAACAAAACGTTGAAGGTAAAGGGTTCTAGCCTTACCTTAAAACAAGGCACTGTATTAAAAAATATCCGTTTAATAGACGAAGCAGATGCCATAGAGGTAAAAGTTGATAAAAGTGTTTTGGTATTAAAGACAGAGTTTTTAAAAAAGAAAAATTAATGAATAAACATGTTTTACACCTTGCTGCAAGCAGAGGACATGCGAATCATGGATGGCTTGATAGTAAGCACAGTTTTAGTTTTGCGAATTATTATAATCCCGAAAGAATGCATTTTGGGGTATTAAGAGTACTCAACGATGATACCGTTGCAGCTGGTATGGGTTTTGGAAAACATGCACATGATAATATGGAAATTATCAGTATTCCATTAGCCGGTGACCTCGAACATGCAGACAGCATGGGCAATACAACGGTGATTAAGAATGGAGATATTCAAGTGTTGAGTGCAGGTACTGGTATTACCCATAGCGAATACAATAAGAATAAAGACCAAGAAGTAAAATTTTTACAAATTTGGATTTTCCCGAATAAGCACAATGTGGTGCCTCGCTATGATCAAATCACTTTAAATTTGGCAGATAGACATAACAACTTGCAACAAATAATTTCGCCAAACGAAAACGAGGAAGGCGTTTGGATTCATCAAAATGCTTGGTTTCACCTTGCTAAATTTGATCAATATTTTACTTCGGTATATACAATGAAAGACCCTTCAAATGGACTATATATATTCAATTTGAGCGGTCAAGTACAAATCAACGAGCAAATATTGCACCCGCGAGATGGTTATGGCATTTGGGAGACAAATAACATCAATATCAAAGCCATTACCGAATCCGAATTTTTAATCATGGAAGTTCCAATGAAAATTAGCTAAATGAAAACGCTTAGATTCTTATTCATTTTTATTGGACTTGTGCAAATATGCCATGCACAAGCTCCCCAAACTAATCAAGGAAAAATAGACTTCTACCCTAGTTTTAAATCTAATTTTATTCCTGCCATCGATCTTGCCATTTGGTTGCCAAGTAACTACGATGCCAATCAAAAATATTCGGTTTTATATTTACAAGATGGTGGTTCTTTATTTGATGCTAAAATTACCTGGAACCAACAGGAATGGGGCATTGACGAATGTCTTGATTCTTTAATTGCTGCCAAAAAAATAACCAATGTAATAGTTGTTGGCATTTACAATAGCGGAGAAAATAGACATGCAAGTTATTTTCCGCAGAAACCTTTCGAACAAATGACTGCATCAGATCAGCAAATTATTTTTAATGCCGCTAGATCGACTGAGCAAAAATTGTTTCATACTAAAATTTATTCCGACAATTATTTAAAATTTATTGTCGAAGAATTGAAGCCATTTGTTGATCAAAAATATGCTACGCTTAAAGATGCAAAGCATACCAGTATTGGAGGATCCAGCATGGGTGGCTTAATTTCGATATACGCCATTTGCGAATACCCAAATATTTTTGGTTCAGCTATGTGTTTATCTACCCATTGGCCAGGCATTTTTGAATCAGCAGACAATCCCTTCCCAAAGGCATTTGAAGATTATTTAACCCTTCATTTACCTCAACCAGCAACTCATCAAATTTACTTTGATTACGGCACAGCTACCTTAGACGCCATTTACGAACCTTATCAATTGCAAATCAATCAAATATTTCAGGGTAAAGGATACCAACCACACCAATTTAAATGCAATAAATACGATGGCGCCGAACACAATGAAAACGCTTGGAACGCGCGATTAAACGATCCTATTTTATTCTTATTTAAAACCCATTCTCGAAATTAAATTTGTACTTTTAGGGTATGACATTAGATGCCAACCACACAGAAAAAAGCGAATTACATTTGCGCAATAAGCACCGTAGCAGATATAATTTTCAACAGCTTTGCTATACCTGTAAAGAATTATTGCCCCATGTTTTTACCAATAAATTTGGCGAAAAAACCATCGATTTTTCAAATCCTGAATCAGTTATCGTTTTAAATAAAGCATTACTTAAACAATTTTACGATATCCATAGCTGGGATATTCCAGCTGGTTATTTATGTCCTCCTATTCCTGGCAGAGCAGACTATATCCATTATATTGCAGACTTATTTGCTAGTGTAAATAACGATAAAATTCCTAGGGGAAAATCAATCAAAATTTTAGATGTAGGTGTAGGTGCCAATTGTATATACCCGATTATTGGACTCAAAGAATACAATTGGGATTTTATTGGATCTGATATCGATTTCGAAGCTACTATTTCGGCTAAAAAAATAATAGATGCCGATAAAAAATTAAAAGGTCGCATCGATATTCGATTACAAAAAGACAAAAAACTTTTTTTCGAAAATATACTTGTTAAAGAGGAACTCATTGACGCTTGTATCTGTAACCCTCCTTTTCATGCCTCTTCTAAAGAAGCAAAAGATGCTGCAAAGAAAAAATGGGAAAAATTAAAGAAAAGCGAAAGACCAGAAAATCTGTTAAATTTTGGTGGCCAAAACAATGAACTTTGGGTAAAAGGTGGCGAAGAAACATTTGTTCGAAACATGGCTAAGGAAAGTCAATTATTTGGCAAAAATTGTTTCTGGTTTACCACGCTTGTGGCTAAAAAAGCAAACCTCGCTAGTGTGTACCGAATGTTGCACAGCTTAAATCCGGTAGAAGTAAAAACAATAACCATGGCACAAGGGCAAAAAGAAAGCAGGATTGTTGCATGGACATTCTTAAGCGAAACAGAACAACAAGATTGGATTAAAAAAAGATGGAAAGCAACAAAATAATTAAACTCTTAATATTATTGCTAATCATTTCTTGCCAAGCATTTGCGCAATACCAAAATGATGTGCTCGGCAATGGATTCGAACAACAAAAAATAAGCATGCCCGACGATTACGAAGGTAAGGTGGTCATTACTTTAGTAAGAAAACAAGAGCAACACAAAAAAGCAGTACTCTATATTCATGGTTTTTGCGATTATTTTTTTCAAGAAGAATTAGCCAAGCAATATTTAGCCAAGGGTTTCGATTTTTATGCCATTGATTTGCGCAAATACGGCCGCTCTTTACTCGATCACCAAATTCCAAATAACTGTAAAAATATAAAAGAATATTTTGCAGATATCGACACTGCTTTGGCAATCATTCAACAAGAAGGTCACGATAGCATTCAAATCAATGCCCATTCTACAGGGGGGCTCATCGCTTTATCGTATGCCCAAGCGCAAAGTCAAAAAGCAAATAACCATTTATACAAATTGGTTTTAAATAGCCCTTTTGTAGACATGAATCAATCCCCTTTTAACGAAAAAATAGCAATTCCTACAGTGGCATTTTTAGGTAATTTTTTTCCTAAAATGAAAGTGCCTGATGGCGTTTCTACACTTTATGGAGAAAGTATTGCCAAGCCATATCATGGTGAATGGGAATACAATTTTAATTGGAAACCTTTAGTAGCATTTGATGTGAATGCAGGTTGGCTTCATGCCATTTATCAAGCACAAAAACGCATTCAAAAAAATTATCAAATAAAACAAGACATTTTAGTGTGTTGTTCGGATCATGCAACCTATGAAAAAGTTTGGTCTGAAAAATTACAAAAAGGTGATGCCGTTTTATCTGTTAATGACATTCAAGAAATTTGCAGCCAATTCAAGAGCCATGTGAAAATTAAAATTATTCCAGGTGGTTTGCACGATTTAGCACTTTCCGAAAAATCAATTAGATCGCTTTATTTTCAAAGTATTTTTGAATAATTAGGGAGTTATTCCGATAATGTGAATAAAAATAATGACGATCTATAATAGATAAAAGCGATTTTTTTTTACTTTTGAATCCCGTAACGTAATAGTCTTTTTCTGACTATTGATTCACAATTTAAGCTAAAAATCAATGACCAAGTATGTATTTGTTACGGGTGGTGTTACTTCTTCTTTAGGAAAAGGCATTATCTCCGCTTCTCTTGCTAAATTATTACAAGCAAGAGGCTATCGAGTAACCATTCAAAAGTTTGACCCCTATATCAACATTGATCCAGGAACCTTAAATCCTTATGAACATGGCGAATGCTATGTAACAGAAGATGGTGCCGAAACCGATTTAGATCTTGGCCATTATGAGCGTTTCTTAAATGTTCCAACTTCTCAAGCCAACAATATCACTACGGGTCGTATTTATCAAAATGTGATCAATAGAGAGCGCGAAGGTCAATATTTAGGTAAAACCGTTCAAGTTATTCCGCACATTACCGATGAGATTAAAAGAAATTTTAAAATTTTAGGAGAAAGCGGCGATTACGATATAGTTATTACCGAATTAGGAGGCACTGTAGGCGACATCGAATCTTTACCATACATTGAGGCTGTTCGTCAATTTAAATGGGAATTAGGCGCTAATAATGCGATTGTAATTCACTTAACTTTAATTCCATTTTTAGCGGCTGCCGGCGAATTAAAAACAAAACCAACTCAACATTCGGTTAAAATGCTTTTAGAATACGGTATTCAACCAGATATTCTGGTTTGTAGAACCGAGCACCATATCAATATGGAAATAAGGAAAAAAATTGCCTTATTCTGTAATGTAAATATCAATTCTGTTATAGAATCTATCGACGCATCTACTATTTATGATGTGCCTTTGTTAATGCTGAAAGAAAATTTAGATAAAACTGTTTTAGCAAAATTAAAATTATCAGGAAACAAAGAACCCAATTTAGATTCTTGGAAAGACTTCTTAGGCCGACTAAAAAATCCGACCAAAGATGTTCGCATTGGTTTAGTTGGTAAATATGTTGAATTACCAGATGCTTATAAATCTATCATCGAATCGTTTATTCATGCAGGTGCTAGCAACGAGTGTAAAGTGAATGTAGAATATATTCATTCTGAAAATATCAACCCAAATAATGTGGCAGAAAAATTAGGTCACTTAAATGGTGTATTAGTTGCTCCAGGCTTTGGAAACAGAGGGATTGAAGGAAAACTAGATGCCATTAAATATGTTAGAGAAAATAACATTCCTTTCTTTGGTATTTGTTTAGGAATGCAATGTGCCGTGATAGAATTTGGTAGAAATGTATTGAAATTTAAAGGTGCACATTCTACAGAAATGGACGAAAAAACAAAGTTCCCTGTCATAGATATCATGGAGTCGCAAAAGAAAATCAAAAACAAAGGGGGCACCATGCGTTTAGGATCTTATAATTGCGAAATCAAGAAAAACACCAAAGCTTTCGAAATTTATGGTAAAACTAAAATAACCGAGCGCCATCGTCACCGTTACGAATTCAACAACAAATTTTTAAAGCAATATAATGATGCTGGCATGATTACTTCGGGTATGAATCCAGAATCGGGCTTAGTAGAAATTGTAGAATTAAAGAACCATCCGTTTTTTGTGGCGGGTCAGTTTCACCCCGAATTAAAAAGTACCGTGGCCAATCCACATCCCTTATTTGTAAAATTTGTAGCTGCAGCTGCAGAACACAAATACGGTCAAAAAATTAAAAAAAATAAATAAATAATTGATTGTCAGATAATTAAGCACCGATTTCTTTCGGTGCTTTTTTTTTACAAATTCAATGATTTAGCGTAGGTTTGCACACAGCATTACACACATAATAATGGATAGAAATACATTAACAGGCCTTTTACTAATGACAATTATATTAATTGGCTTTAGTTTTTACATGCAACCTTCGGAATCGGAATTAAAACAATTACAAAAACAAGAAGATTCTATTAAAGCAGCTAAAGCCAATAGCAGCAATACCATAGCCATCGATACCATCGCTCAAAAAAGCGAAACCAGTATCGTTAAGTTAGATACTAGTAACGTATTAAGTGCTGCAACAGTAGGTAAAGAAGAATTAGTTGTAATCGAAAACGAAAAAATTAAAGCAACTATTTCTACTAAAGGCGGAAGCATTGTTGCAGTAGAATTAAAAGAATATAAAACATGGGATAAAAAACCTTTGTTTTTATTTGACCAAAAAGACAGCAAATTTAATTTAAGCTATACGGTAGGTAATGATTTAATCAATACCTCCGATTTATATTTCCAAAAAATTGGTTCTTCTTTTGAAGTACTCAAACAAGATTCTAATACCTTAACCATGCGCCTAGCTTCAAAGACAGGGCAATACTTAGATTTTGTTTATACGCTAAAAGGTGATTCTTATTTATTAGGTTTCGACATTAAATCGGAAGGAATGAATAATATCATCAGTAACAATACAGGATATTATGATTTAAGCTGGCAAGTCAATTCATTGAAAAATGAAAAAGACATGAAAATGGAAAGAAATAATACCACCGTATATTTTAAATATGATAAAGACGATGTGGATAACATCAGTCCATCAAAAAGTGAAAATAAAAAATTAGAAAGTTCGATTAAATGGGCTTCATTTAAGCAACATTTCTTTTCTTCAGTATTAATTGCTGATGAAACATTTTCGAATGGTGTCATCAATACCAACATCGATTTAAGTGCAGATAAGGTAAAGGATATGACCATGAATTTGTCTATTCCTATTAAAAGATTGCCTTCGGAAAGTTTTGGAATGAACTTTTATTTCGGTCCAAATCAATACCATACGTTAGCGGCGGTTGGTTATAACCTAGAAAAACAAATTAATTTAGGTTGGGGTCCTTTAAAATACATTAACCGTTATGCGGTTATTCCAATTTTTAATTCATTAGAAAAAATGAATTTAAATTATGGTATTATCATTTTAATCTTAACCATCATTTTAAAATTAGTTTTATCACCCCTTACCTATCGTTCTTATTTATCTACTGCAAAAATGAGAATCTTAAAACCAGAAATGGATGAGATTAAAGCAAAAGTAGGCGATGATGATCAAACTAAGTTACAACAAGAATACATGAAGCTATACAAGAAGGCCGGCGTAAACCCATTGGGTGGCTGTGTTCCTTTATTGTTACAAATGCCAATCTTGTTTGCCTTCTTCTTCTTTTTCCCTTCTTCTATAGAATTAAGACAACAAAGCTTTTTATGGGTGGGCGATTTATCTACCTATGATGCTATTTTTTCTTGGGGAGAAATTCCAATCATCTCTTCTATATACGGCAACCACGTTAGTTTAATGTGTATATTAATGACGGCCTCTACTTTAATTTATACCCGTTTAAATAATCAGATTTCTGGTGCTACAGGCCAAATGAAATGGATGGGATACCTTATGCCAATTGTGTTTATGGGTGTTTTAAACAATGTTGCGGCTGGCTTAAACTATTATTACTTTGTAGCCAACATGATGACATTTGGTCAACAATGGTTAATCAGAAAATTTGTAGATGACAGTAAATTGCATAAACAAATTCAAGAAAATAAAAAGAAACCTGCAGGTTCAAAAAAATCTAAATTTCAACAGAAATTAGAAGACATGCAAAGAGAAAGAGAAAAACAATTGAAAGCAAAGAAATAAAAAAAAGGGAATCAATATTGATTCCCTTTTTTTATATACAAAATGCTGGATTATTCTCCCCAACGGTAAGCCGAATGATCTATATTGGCTAAGTCTAAGACCCGATCCACTACAGTAGCGGCAAGCTCTTCAAAGGTTTTAGGATTTGAATAAAAAGAAGGATTTGCTGGACATATAATACCACCCGCTTCGGTAATGGTTTTCATGTTATTGATATGAATTAAACTCAGTGGCGTATCTCTGGCCACTAGAATCAATTTGCGGCGCTCCTTTAGGATTACATCTGCTGCACGAGTCATGAGGTCGTTGGAGACACCCGATGCAATACGCGCCATCGTACCCATGCTACAAGGAATAATAATCATGGTATCGTATTGAGCAGAACCAGAAGCAAAAGGTGCATAAAAGTTTTGTTTATCGTAAAAATCGAAAGCAGCATCTTGGGTATACTCCTGGCCAAGCTCCACTTTCCAAACATCTTTAGCGTTATCAGAAAAGACAATAGCAATTTTTTCAAACTGATTTTCCATTGCTGCTAGCTTATCCATCAATACTTTTGCATAAATGGCGCCACTGGCTCCCGTCACTCCTATAATTATTTTTCTTTTACTCATATCAAACTAACAATAATCTCCCCGATTTGATTTAAATTTAAAAATATATTTGGATACAGCGTAGAAAAATAAAAAAGGGCCGAAAAGATTGCTCTATTCGACCCTACATCTACCTATGAAAAACATGCACTTACGTGCATTTCAAATATAGTAATTGTATCAACTTTTTCTAAAAAAAATGAATTTTATGCCCTTTAAAGCAAAAAACGGCCTTCTTGCTATCATTATTGTACTTTCTACACTAAGTATGGCATATGCGCAAGGTGAAATAGAGACCTTAAAACATTATTCGATGACAGAAATTCGTCAGATTCAGGAAAAATCTCCCAAAAAGTTGATCGTTGATGTATATACCGATTGGTGTTCTTGGTGTAAAAAAATGGACAAAAACACCTATCTAAATCAAGCCATTATCAAGCAATTAAATGAAGATTTTTATTTCTTAAAATTGAATGCTGAAAGCAAAGACAGTATATTTTTTGATAATAAAATGTTTACCTATCAACCACAATATAAAGCCAACGAATTAGCACTTGCTTTATTGAACGGACAAATGTCTTATCCTTCTACTGTTTTTTTAGATGAAAAATTTGCACTGTTAACAGTCGTTCCAGGATATTTAACGCCCAAAGACTTGAGCCCAATTTTAAAATATTTTGGAAAAGATTTTCATTTGAAAATGAAATGGGATGAATTTATAAAAACCAATTCCGAAAAATAATTTCGGAATTGGTTTAAAAATATTTATTAAATAGAATTAATCGTTGTGAACGTGTTCCACTTCAAACATAGTAGCATAATTATTTGCTAATGTTGCAGAATATGGATGAACCATCACCATAGAATACATTGAAAAATCCACGTTATTATACATTTTTGATATATCAACTTTTGTGTGAATTTCAGGAGCCAATCCGCTACCTACAATGGCTTTATAAGTTCCAGGGAATGTTAAATTAATCTTTTTAACATTATTGATTGTTGGAGAATTCATTCCACCATAAAGTCCAATGTGGTGTTGAAACATTTTTGACATTCCCATCATTGAAGGCGAAGAAGAACAAGTACCTTCCGATTTTAGGAAAATGTAACCTGTGTTCCAAGACCAATACATTCCTGCCGCTCCTGTTGAAGGATCTAAAATACCTGTTCTGCTTGTTAATGGCATGGTATTTCTTAAACTGTCCACACCAATAATTAAACGTACGCCAACATATTCACCAGCTGGAATATTCTTCAAATTGATTGTTCTTGTTGAATCGTATGCCTCTTTTACTAAAAAATAACTACTATCTGTTGGATAAGTATAAACCGAACCGTCTGCCTTTACTAATTCAATATTACTCACAAAATAATTAAACAATGAAAAATTCATTGTATCGTTATTCGCTGTTATATAATTTTGACCAAGATTAAAAGTGGAAGCACCAAATAAGTGTTCAAAATAAATAGATACTGGTCCAGAACCTGTTGGTGTTGGTGCAACTTCTTCTTTTTTACAAGCAGTTAGAAATACTCCTGAAAATAATACTGCAATAATTAATTTTTTCATATCTGATTTTTTAAAATGAGTAATTGATTCCTACCATTAACCTACCTTGGTGTTTGGCATTGGAATCGTTAAAATGTGAATAAATAGGCGATTGTACACTCATAATTATGGCATATTGATGATAAAAATAATCTAACTCCAAAACACCATTTATTATTGTACCATTACTTGCCAGTTGTTTAATTTTTTGATTTATATCTAATGATGCAAATTCTATCGCAGATCCAATACTTGGCATAATTACATGATCATTGAAATGGTATTGATAGAACAAATGCATATTTGAATTTAATCTATTTGCAAAACGATATTCGTTTGGATTCGTATTGGTAATTCTATAATTGACGTCAATATTAAATCCAAAGTCAGAAGGTGACTTCAGAAAATATCCTAACGACAACAAATAATCAAAACTTCCTGTGCCAGGTTGAATATGCGGATCTAACATACCGCCATAATCTAAATCCTGGTATTGACCTGTTGGTGCTTTTATTCCAAAACCTATAAAAAGGCGCTGTTTATTATGGCTAGAATCTGTATTTCTGTTTAAAATTTGATATCTACCTAACAATGTTAAATCCCCTAGACCTAAAACCTGTTGTTTTAGATTATCTTCCATAACCAAACGGTTATCCATATAAGGAATTGCAAATAATAATTGAACTTTGGGGGTTGGATAATACATTGCCCAAAGTTCTGTTGTCCTGTATGATTTATAATTTAACTTTCCACTGTTATTGGAATTGTAGTTTCCACTTGCATTGGTATGTATCATTCCTAAATCGGAATAAGAACTGTACCTATACCTCAGGCCAATTGTGTTTTTATTGTAGTTAGGGTTTAATCCTACATACATATTACACATATCACAACCCGCTTTTAGAGTAGAATAGCTTATAATCATCAGGAAAAGAAAATATATTCTTTTCATTTGATCTGTTTAAAATAAGAAATTGTTATACAATTTTTATACTAAAAACAGGTGTTTGGGAGGAGGAGATAATTTATTTAAAATTATAGAGTGATATAATTCTGCGTTATAATAAAATGCAATATAAGAATAAGTCACCATTGGAACTTGATTTTTAATGGCCTTTACATGCGCTGAAATATTTAAATCATCTTTAATTGGGAGACTACTAATTGGGGAAGCGTTTTCCTTTTCGATTTGTTTTTTTAAGTAACATTTTCCATCACACTTTAACTCAGGCTTAGCCTTGTTAATACAATACTCTTTAATAATGTAAGCTTTGTTAAGTGTATAGGCGACAAATGGAGTTACAGCCTTTGACATGGCCATTAAATACATAATTAAAACTAAAAATGTAATCCCCTTTTTCATATTTCTTTTACAAAGTTAAGAAATAAAAAAAGCTTTCTGAATATTCAGAAAGCTTTTTTTATTTCTTAACTTTGTAAAAGAAATATGAAAAAGGGGATTACA
>CAIMAP010000049.1 GCA_903838995.1 uncultured bacterium
AAGTTTGATTTTAGATTTAAGAGGTAATCCAGGCGGCTACCTCAGTGCGGCCATAATGATAGCCGATGAATTTTTAACCGCCAATAAATTGATTGTTTACACCGAAGGAAAATCTTCCCCTAAAAAAGAAGACTTTGCCACCGCTGCTGGAAATTTCGAAAAAGGCAAATTAATTGTTTTAGTAGATGAAGGCTCTGCATCGGCTAGCGAAATAGTTGCAGGCGCAGTGCAAGATTGGGACAGAGGAATAATTGTTGGCAGATGGTCTTTTGGAAAAGGATTGGTTCAGGAACAAGCTATATTAAACGACGGGGCTAGTTTAAGACTCACCATTGCAAGATATTATACCCCAACTGGTCGATCTATACAGAAACCCTATAATGATGGCTTAGATTATTCGGCTGATCTTTACAATAGAATGCTCCATGGCGAGTTAACAAATGCAGACAGCATTAACAACGACGCTCAGAAGCAATTTAAGACCCCCTCAGGCAAAATAGTATACGGTGGAGGTGGAATTACCCCCAATGTGTTTATACCGCTTGATACGTCAGCATATAGCGCTTATTACAGTCAAATTGTTGCCGAAGGAGTTTTATCTGAGCTTTGCTATCAATTTGCAGATAACGAACGCCAGCGTTTGGCTAAATACAAAAATGTAGACGCTTTTGTAAGAAACTTTAACCTTCCGGCAGGCTTTATGGCCAACTTGCTGAAAAATGCCAACGCTAAAAACATTAAATATAATGCACAAGCGTGGTTTCGCTCCGAAAAAGCAATCAGATTACAAGCAAAAGCACTTATTGCACGTCAGTTGTTTCAAAAAGAGGGATATTATAGGGTAATGGCTGGCAACGACCCCGCCTATTTAAAATCATTGGAGCTATTACATAGCAATTAAGAAACCTTATTATTTGCAAAAAGCCTCTAAACTGTTTGTTTAGAGGCTTTTTTATTTTAAGGTAAATTTTGGGCAAAAAAAAAGCCTCTCGTATCCTACGAGGGCTTTTAATCTCTTCTGGTGAAGACTACTTTGTAGAATCTGCAGCTGAAGAATCTGTAGCAGCTGAATCAGCAGCCATAGAAGCAGCGTTAGAAATTGAGTCAGCTTGAGCTGCAGCAATCGAATCAGCCATTGCTTTTTCTTTTGCAACTTTTTGCTCAGAACTTTCACCACATGCTACGAATCCAAAGATTCCAGCAGCTAATAATACTAATAATACTTTTTTCATTTTCTATAATAAGATTTTAAAACGCAACAAAGGTAAAATAAATATTTTTAATACAAGCTCTTTTTTAAAAAAAAATCAAAAAAACTACTTCTGCCTGAAATAAATAGCGATTGGAGCACCCGAAAAATCGAAGTTTTCGCGGATTTTATTCTCCAAATAGCGTCTGTAGGGCTCTTTAATATATTGCGGCAAATTACAAAAGAAGGCAAAAGCAGGCGAAGAACCCGGAATTTGCGTTACATATTTGATTTTAATGTACTTTCCTTTTACGCTTGGTGGTGGGTAACGCTCAATTACCTCCAACATCACTTCATTTAATTTAGAAGTGGGGACATGCTTGGTTTTATTGAGGTAAACTTCGTTTGCGGTTTCGATTGCTTTAAAAATACGCTGCTTGTTGATAGCAGATGTAAAAATAATAGGCACATCTACAAAAGGGGCAATTTTTTCTTTGATTTTATCTTCAAAGGCTTTGCTCGTTTTTTGGTCTTTCTCTACTAAATCCCATTTATTCACCAAAATAACTACGCCTTTACGGTTTTTCTCAATTAAATTAAAAATATTGATGTCTTGCGACTCAATGCCTTCCATGGCATCAATCATCAAAATACAAACGTCTGCTGCTTCTAGCGCCTTAATGGTACGCATCACCGAGTAAAATTCGAGGTTCTCGTTTACTTTGGTTTTCTTTCGCATGCCCGCTGTATCGATTAACATGAAATCATGTCCAAATTGGTTGTAATGAATTTCAATAGAATCGCGCGTGGTACCAGCAATTGGCGTAACAATATTTCTTTCTTGACCAAGTAATGCATTTACAATCGAAGACTTTCCAACATTTGGTCTACCTAAGAAAGTATATTTTGGCAATGCGTTTTCTACAAATGGTACTTCTTCAAAATGCGAAACTACTTCGTCTAATAATTCACCTGTTCCGCTTCCAGTCATCGATGAAATACAATAAGGTTCGCCTAATCCTAAAGCATAAAATGCAGCCGAGTCGTTAATTTGATTATTGTTATCGACTTTATTCGCAACTACAATTACTGGTTTTTTTGAACGACGCAAAATATTTGCAATTTCGTCGTCAAGATCGGTAACACCTGTAGTTACATCTACCATAAAAACTAAAACAGTCGCTTCTTCAATGGCAATAATTACTTGTTCTCTGATTGCGGCTTCAAATAAATCTTCGGAATGCGCAACATATCCACCAGTATCAATAATCGTAAATTTCTTACCAATCCATTCTGCTGTTTCGTAATGACGGTCGCGCGTTACCCCACTAAAATCATCAACGATTGCTTTTCTTGATTCGCACAACCTATTGAATAGCGTGGATTTGCCAACATTCGGTCTTCCTATAATTGCAACTATATTACTCATGTCTTTTCTTTTTTAAGATTCGTATCCGAATCCTTTTAAATAATTTTTTTTATTTCTCCAGTCAGGAATAACTTTTACGAATAAGGATAAAAATACTTTTTTGCTTAAAAATATTTCCATCGCTTCGCGCGATTTAGTTCCCACTCTTTTTAATTTTTCGCCTTTGGTACCAATGACAATTATTTTTTGCGAATCTCTTTCGACTATAATTTCGGCATCTATTCGAATAATATTTTCTTCTTCTTTGAAAGAGGTAACAATTACCTCGGTACTATAGGGGATTTCATTTTGATAATGGGTCATGATTTGTTCGCGCACCATTTCTGAAACAATAAATCTTTCGGTACGATCGGTATAGGTATCGTCTTTAGGATAATAGGCCGGATGCTCCGGTAAGTTATCTAGTACAAACTGAAAAACAGCTGGCACATTGAAATTTTCGAGTGCAGAAATTGGAAAAATGGCCTGAGGATTCAACAAATTTTGCCAATAAGCTAATTTCTCTTCCACTTCTGCTTGCGACTTACAAGTATCTATTTTGTTTACAATAACGGCAACTGGCGAACTAGTTTGTGATAATTTATCAATTACATCTTGCTCGTCATATTTTTCGTGAATGTCTGTTACAAATAAAATAATATCTGCATCAACTAAAGATTGATTCACTGCCGACATCATAGATTCTTGCAAACCATACATCGGTTTTATGATGCCCGGTGTGTCTGAAAAAATAATTTGATACTCCGGCTCGTTCATGATTCCGAGTATTCTGTGCCTGGTAGTTTGTGCTTTTGGGGTGATAATACTGAGCCTTTCGCCTATCAAAGCGTTCATTAAGGTAGACTTTCCTGCATTAGGCTTACCTATAATCGACACAAAACCAGACTGATGACTCATAAAAAAAATTAAATTTGGATTACAAAGAAACGAATAATATCTTTGCAATCCAATTAATAAGCGCCTTTGGGCAATTTGAGATTGTATACAGTGCGGGATGGAGCAGTTGGTAGCTCGTCGGGCTCATAACCCGAAGGTCATAGGTTCGAGTCCTGTTCCCGCTACCTAAAAATAAAAAAGCCTTTTAGATTTTCTAAGAGGCTTTTTCTTTTTATAGCCTGTTTAAGGTTGAGTAGTAGCTGAAATTGCTATCGTTCACCTATCTGCTTTGCAAAAAAATCTCCACTTAACATTAGAATCAATACTGTCTGTTAAATAATAAATTCAAATTTAATCAATTACGATTTCGAATAAAAAACTATTTCAAAATATCAACCAATCGATCTCCCACCAAACCTGGTATAGCTTGGCAGCAATCTTGTTTTAAACAAAATTGAATATCGTTTTCAATATTCAATTCTTTTAATCGTTGACTATGCGAAGATTTTAATAAATAGCCGCGCAAATCTGATTGCGCTTGTAGATACAAGTCTTCAGCTGCAATAGCCGCATCGCAAAAATGCGTAAAAGAGTATTTGATTCGATGAAAAACTGCGCCAGCGAATAAGGTGTCTTCTAAATTGAATTTATTTTTCCAACCAGAGCAAAGTAGCAATACATCTTTGTCTTGTGCTGCTAACCAATTACAAATACTCGTTAAATTTAAAAAAGATCCCAATACAATTTGATCCGCTTGCTTTGCTTGCTGAATAGCAAAGGTGCCATTGGTTGTAGTTAGTACAACTGTTTGACCTTTTACTTTTTCGGCAGTGTAACTATATGGTGAATTTCCAAAATCAAAACCTTCAACCACTTCGCCATTGCGTTCTGCGGCTAACAAAAATCCTTTGCCAGCATAGCTCAAACACTCGTCTACAGTGGCAACTGGAATAATAGCTTTGGCGCCATTATCAATACCAAAACATATCGAAGAACTTGCTCTAAAAATATCTATCACCACCACTATGCGTCCCGCCATTTGATAATGCGGCACCAAAACAGGGCTCAAGCAAACTTCTATTTGTCGAGACATTTATGATTTATAAAAAGGAAATTTAACAACGGTGGCTTTTATTTTTTGATCACGAATGGCAATGAAAATTTCTGAACCTTCTTTTGTGTATGCAGTATTCACATAACCCATACCAATTGCTTTTTGCAAAGAAGGTGATTGCGTACCAGAAGTTACGATTCCAATTTCTGTTCCATTGGCATCTACTATTTTATAATCGTGACGAGGAATACCACGCTCCAACATTTCGAATCCAACTAATTTTTGTGGTACGCCATTTTCTTTTTGTTGTAATAAATTTTTATCGTTGGTGAATGCTTTGGTGAATTTAGTAATCCAACCCAAACCCGCTGCAATTGGAGAGGTGGTATCGTTGATATCGTTACCATACAAACAAAATCCCATTTCCAAACGCAAAGTATCGCGTGCGCCTAAACCAATTGGCTTGATGCCGAATTCGGCGCCTGCTTTAAAAACAGCATTCCAAATTTGCAAGGCATGTTCGTTATCGCAATAAATTTCGAAACCTCCTGCACCGGTATAACCTGTTGCAGAAACAACTACATTTTCTATTCCAGCAAAAACTCCTTTTTGAAAAGTATAATATTCCATTGCTGCCAAATCTATGCTAGTCAATGACTGTAGCGCTTTTGCTGCTAATGGACCTTGAACAGCCAATAAAGAAGTTTTATCCGAAATATTATGCATCTCGACATTTTTGGTATTGAATTTACTAATCCAATTCCAATCTTTTTCGATGTTAGATGCATTTACTACTAACATATATGTTTTTTCGTCGATACGATAAACCAATAAATCGTCTACAATGCCGCCTTGTTCATTTGGCAAACATGCGTATTGTACTTTGCCGTCTACCAATTTCGATGCATCGTTAGAAACCACGCGTTGTATTAAGTCCAATGCGTCTGCGCCTTTTAAAATAAACTCGCCCATATGCGAAACATCAAAAACACCAACTGCTTTTCTTACCGTTTCGTGTTCTGCGTTAATGCCTTCGTATTGTACTGGCATATTATAACCAGCGAATGGAACCATTTTAGCATTTAATTTAATATGCGTATCAGATAATGCAGTGTTTTTCATAGTTGTATTTTATGTGGCGAAATTAATAAAAAAAATGCAATTAAAGCACTTTAAGCTGTTGTGGCAATAAGGTGAAAGTCATACGATGGTGCTCCGTAGCACCATATTTTGCAATGGCATCGCGATGTGCCTTGGTTGGGTATCCTTTGTTTCGCTCCCATCGATAAGCTGGATAATCTGCTGCCATTTTTAACATGTATTCGTCTCGGTAGGTTTTTGCTAAGATAGAAGCCGCCGCAATAGATTGAAATTTACTATCTCCCTTAATAATGCAATGATGAGGTATATCTTGATAAGTGGTAAAACGATTGCCATCAATTAATAGCAATTGTGGCCTTGTATTTAATTGATCAATAGCTCTGTGCATAGCTAAAAATGAAGCTTTCAAGATATTAATCTCGTCTATTTCTGCTGCACTGCAAGTCGCTACCGCAAATGCCAATGCATGCGCTTCGATAAATATTCGCAATTCATCTCGCTTATTTTCAGTCAATTGCTTGGAGTCGTTCAAGTCGGGATGCTCAAAATGGGAAGGCAATATGACGCTTGCTGCAAAAACCGGACCGGCTAAACAACCTCTTCCTGCTTCATCGCAGCCCGCTTCTATTAATTTTTTTTGATACCTTAACTTTAACATATATACTGTTCAAATTTAAAATTTATATTTGTGAATTAGCGATAAATTTTATGCCTCCAGAATTTAAGTACCGTCAACAGTTTTATCAAGACTATTTCAATAGCCAATCTGGGAGAACGTTCTCGTTAAATTTGGAAGCCAAAATTAAATCAGAAGAATATTTATTAGCGAAAGAAATTTTGCCTTTAATGCCAAAGAACCACGATGCTGCTATTTTAGATATTGGTTGCGGATTTGGTTCTTTGATTTATATGCTCAAGCAAAACGGCTATCATAATTTAAAAGGAATCGATTTAAGTGAAGGTCAAGTAAAAATGGCGCAATCTATTGGCTTGTCGGAAATTGAATTGCAAGATCTTTTACCATTCCTCAAAGAAAATATCGAAAAATTTGATGTCATTACCGGCATAGATATTATCGAGCATTTTTCTAAAGATGAATTAATGGAGGTGTTAAATGCCGTTAGAAATTCGCTGAAAGCTAATGGGATAGCTATATTCAGAACACCTAACTTGGATGCGCCTTTTGCAACACTTTTTGCCAATGGCGATTTTACCCACGAAAATTATTTGAATTATTCTTCTGCAAATCAAGTATTGTTAACCGCAGGTTTTTCGGAAATTCAAGTATTAAATTCTTTGATGCGCAGCAACAATATCATCAAAGAAATTTTTAGAAAAATAATATGGTTGGTAGTGAAGTTTTTTATTAAGCTTGTTATTTTTGCTACCGCTCGCTCTACTAGGGCAATGGTATTTAGCCCCAACTTGCTAATCAAAGCAAAAAAAATTACTACAAAATAATTTCGTTCAATTTTTCTTGCACCGCCGCTACACTAATCCGATCCATACAAGTATTATCTGGGTATTTGCAATTGATTTGATCGCAAGGGTTGCATTCCAACACTTCGTGCAAGAAATGAGCTTTAGCGCCCCAAGGATAAAAAACCTTTGGCTCACCTGGTCCAAATAAGCCCAAAACACTACACCCGCTAGCTGCTGCAATGTGCAAAGGACCACTTTCGTTACCTAAAAAAACCTGCGCTTGCTTGCACAAAGCACCAAATGCAGCTAAGGAAAAAATATTAGCAACGGTATAACTTTTAAAATCAAGGGCGGCTTGCATACGCGAGATCATTGGCAAATCAGATTCGTCTCCAGCAAAAATAATGTCAAGTGCGTGTGTATTTTTTAAATAGCTTGCCGCTTGAATAAAATTTGACTCTTTCCATTGGCGTAACTTTTTTCTGGCACCACAATGAAAAACAGCAAAACGATTGAGTTGATTTTGAACTAAAAATTGCTGCGCAATATTTTCATCTGATTTCTTAAAGTTCAATAAAATAGATGGTTTCGAGGGTATTTCAGTCAACAGTGGCGCTATTATTTGTAAATTGGTTAATACCTCGTGCGGATGCACACCTTTGTTTAATTTATTTTTTAAGCGTACGCTTGCTCGGTCTAATCGGTATTGTGGTGGATGCAACAAAGCATAACCAATAGATTCAAATGTGCCACGCAATTCTATTATCAAATCGTATTTGCCACTGAGTTCTTTTGTAGACAATACAATATGATCAATTGCAGCCATCGGCTCCATTAAAGACTTTACAAATGGCTTACACCATAAAGTTTGCGTAGCATTAGGATAAACATTTTTAAGCTCCTGAAAAACGGGGATCGCATTGACCATGTCGCCAATTTCATCCAGTTTAACGATCAAAATACGCGATACAGGGATGTTTTGAGGCTTTTTAAAGCCATTGATCCAGGTAGAACAGCAAATACTGCTCGCATATATAAAATCTTCTTTTTTCATTAAATGCTTATTTTAGCCGAAATGTCGCAATACAAAGATAAATTTAATTTCTTTGTATTGATTTCAAATATGCAACGAAAATTTATCCTCAATCTTATCCTGCTGGTCTTTGTTAATTTATTAATTAAGCCGCTTTACTTATTTGGAATTGATAGAGGCTTACAGAACACCGTTGGCAGCAATGCTTATGGCTTATTTTATGCACTGTTTAATCTGAGTTTTATTTTAAGTGTCCTACTCGATCCCGGTATTACCAATTTCAACAATCGACACATTGCACAAAACAATCATTTACTTACCAAATACTTTAGCCGCATATCTGTCTTTAAAATTGTATTAACAGTTCCCTATTTTATACTTCTTTTACTTTGGTATTTTATTTTCAGCGAACAAAATAAAACAGAATTAACCTTAGTTATTTTACTAGGTTTTTCTCAAATTTTAAATTCGATTGTACTTTATAATCGCTCTAATTTATCGGGCTTGCACTTATTCAAAACAGATACATTTATTTCTATTTTAGATAAAATGTTGATGATTGTATTTGTAGGGTTATTTCTCTACATCCCAAGCCTGAAAGGCTTTTTAGACATTCAGCTTTTTTGTATTTTGCAATTACTTTCCTTTGGAATAACCGCAGCTGTTTCCTTTTTTATTGTAAAGTTTTATTGCATTAACCCAAATTTTAAATTTGATAAAAAGTTTTCTTTTTTGATTATCAAAGAAAGTTTTCCATTTGCCTTATTAGCTTTATTAATGGTTTTGTATGCTAAAATGGATACTGTTTTGCTAAAAATGATGCATACAAATGGCAACGAAGAAGTGGGCATTTATGCTGCTGCCTATCGATTAATCGACGCAGCCAATATGATTGCTATATTATTTTCCGGTTTGCTTTATCCCATATTTTCGAGATTAATTAAAGATAAAGCTTCTGTCGAGCCCATGGTAAAAACTGGTTTTAAATTATTGGTTTTCCCTGCTTTTGCATTTGCCCTTGTGGTGTATGTGTTTAAAATTCCCTTGATGGAATTGCTATACCTTCAACATGCGGCCTTTGCAGGTAAATTATTAGGTTTATTATTAGTCAGTTTTGTAGCCAGTTGTATCACTTATGTTTGCGGCACCTTATTAACCGCAAATGGCAATATTACATTACTCAATAAAATTGCAGCCATAGCGGTTGTTTTCAATATATTGGCCAACCTTATATTTATTCCTCAATATGGTGCAATTGCTTGCGCTTGGAACGCAATGTTGAGTTTTGGTTTTGTTGCATTGGCCCATTTCTATTTTGCTACAAAAGTTTTTTCCTTGAAAATCAAAATGTTAACGCCCATTAAGCTAGTCGTAGCGCTACTTTTAAGCTATTTGACAAGCCAAATGCTAGCAAACTACCACCTGCCCACCTTACTAAGCATTATTATTGCTTTGCTATTAAGCATACTATTTCTGAGTATTTTGCGTTTAATATCCTTTAAACAACTGAACAATATTATCAAAGCAGAAGAATAAGTTTTCTTTTAAAATCTTACCTTTGGCTTTCCTTTTTAATTAATAAAACATGGACAAAGAAGCACAAAACGACTATTCATTTGATATTTTTTATTTGATAAAATTAGTCATGAAATGGAAATGGGTTATTGCAGGTAGCTCTATTCTGGTTTCCTTAATCGTTTTTATTTTTACGGGCCCTGCATTTATTACGCCAGAGTATAAGGCCAGCGTTATTTTCTACCCAACTTCTAATGCAAAAATTTCTACCAGCTTAATGACCGAACCGGGTATGGCTCGCTTCAATCTTTTAGAATTTGGAACCGACGAAGATGGAGAACAATTATTGCAAATATTAAAATCTGATGAAACAAAATTAGCTGTCATCCATCAATTTAATTTGGCTAATCATTATAAATTAGATACCACTAGCGGTGTGTCTTATCATACCTTAAAAAACTTACTAAGCAAACAAGTAGAAGTTGAACAAACAGAATACAAAGCCATTCAAATTACCGTATTCGATACCGACCCGCAAATAGCAGCCGACATGGCTAATTTTATTGCCTATTTTGCAGGTTACCAAAAAAATGAAATTCAAAGAAGTAAAGCCAAAGAAGCATTAGCAATTATCACTAAAGAATATCAGAACGAATTACAGGTGGTAGATTTAATGGATAAAACTTTATTAAAATTACGCGAAGCAGGTGTGTACGATTATTTTGAACAATCTAAACAATTGAACGAAAGTTATACCCTTAACAAAGTAAGGTTAGATCAAGAGACTGCCATTTTAAAAGTATACGAAAACTCCAAAGTAAATTTACCAGATACTTTAATTGTTAAAACGCGTGCAAGAGTAAATGGCTATCAAGCAGCAATCAATGCAGTTAAGCCGCAGTTAGAATTATTAAAAAAATATGGCGGTATTTACCTCGATAATATCAATAGTCTTGACTTAGAAAGGAAAAAGCTAAGTAGTTTAAAGTCTAGATTCGAAAGTACAAAACTAGACTATGAGCAGGTATTGCCAATGAAATTTACCATTAACCAAGCAACAAAACCAGAAATTGCAGCCCGACCAAGAAGAGGTTTAACAACAGGTATCGTTTTTATTTCTATCTTTTTATTGTCAATTATAACAATTGCGCTGATCGAAGCCATGCCAGCCATTAGTAAAAAATTAAGCTAATTTGTTTAAAGCAATTACACCCAAACAATTCCTTGTCTTCTTTGCCGCAATTGCTTTATTTGTGGCGGCTTCTTTATATGCCATAAAAATAGACGCACCCTATTTTCATTTTTTACCTATCATTTTAATTGGCGGATACATAGCCATTAAAGATTTCTCTTTATTATTTTATTTTTTAATTGCAGCACTACCCTTATCGTTTGAGTTTTCTGTTGGCGGCTCGAGTTTATCGATGCCCACAGAGCCTTTAATGATAGCACTCCTAGGCGTAAGCGTTGTTTTGCTTATTCAAAATAGATTGCAGCACAATGCAGAATGGAAACACCTAATAGTGCTACTCATATTAGCACACATTGCTTTATTATGCTTGAATATGGTGCTCTCTCCAAACCATATTTTGTCTTTTAAATATTTACTTACTAAGCTTTGGTATTATGCTGCATTTGTATTTATTCCAATTTTAATTTTAAAACAAGAAGGTATTTATAAGAAATTATTTTGGTTGATTTTTATTCCATTAATGCTAAGCGTATGTTATACAATTGCTAGACATGCTTTAAAATCTTTTGGCTTTGATGAAATAAATATTGCCGCTCGGCCATTTTACGCCAACCATGTAATTTATGCCTGCGCACTAGGTTTATTATTGCCTTTTGTTGTAATGGCAATTGGCTGGTACAAACAAAAACCATTCATATTAATTATACTTCTTGGCAGTATTTTGCTTTTATTATTTGCAATCGTTACCTCTTACACTAGAACTACTTGGTTGTCTTTGTTGGCTGGAGTAGGCGCATTGCTAGTGTTTCGGACGGCATATTTTAAAACCGCCTTACTAGTTGTACTTATTTGCACTATTGGTTTTTGTTACTATATAGTTGACCAAAATCGATACATGAAATATGCACCCGATTTTCAAAGAACCGTATTTAACCACGAAAATTTTAGCAAACATATGTCTGCCACTATGGAAATGAAAGATGTTTCTGGAATGGAGCGAGTGTACAGATGGGTGGCTGCCGTTAATTTAATTCAACATAATTTTTGGTTAGGCACAGGCACTAATACTTTTTATCCTACTTATAAAATTTACGCAAACCCTGCATTTATTACGAATGTGAGCGATAATCCCGAACACGCCAGTACACATAATTATTTCCTGCTTACTTTTTGCGAGCAAGGTGTTTTTGGGTTTTTATTATTTAGCGGCATGTATTTATATGCCCTACTGCGCTGTTATTTTATTTTTCGAATGAGTAAAATAAAACAAGATCAATATATTATTACTGCTTGCTTTTTAGCACTAGTGATATTTTTAGTACACCTGGTGCTTGGCGATATGGTAGAGGTTGATAAGAATGGTGGTATCTTTTTATTATGTATCGCCATCATTATTTCGCTCGATACAAAAACAAAAAATACAATTAGCCAAGGCAATTAAACAGAAACATTATTACCTTTTGTTTCAAATGCATCGCTTAATCCTGAAGAAAAAATATTGAAAGCAAATACTAAAAGCATAATGGCTATGCCAGGTATAATGGCAAGATATGCTGCATCAATAATAATGTAACCGTAATGTTCCTTTACCATTCCTCCCCATGTGGGCATGGGCGGCTGTGCGCCAAATCCCAAAAAACTCAATCCCGCTTCTAATAAAATGGCTGATGCAAAGTTTGCAGCTGCAATCACCAATAACGGCCCCATAATATTGGGCAGTATGTGTTTGTAAATAATTCTAAAGCTGCCAAAACCCATAGCTCTAGCCGCTTCTACATATTCTAATTCCCTTACACTTAATATTTGTCCTCGAACCAAACGCGCCACTTCTACCCACATGCTTAAGCCTATTGCTATAAACACTTGCCAAAATCCTTTGCCCAATGCAAACGAAATAGCAATAACTAGTAAGAGTGTGGGCAAAGACCAGATTACATTGATAAGCCAACTAATTAATTCGTCGACATAGCCCCTATAAAAACCAGCCATTGCGCCAAGCGCAAGTCCAATTAACAAAGAAATAACAACCGAAACTAAACCAACAGAAAGCGATACCCTACTTCCTAAAATAATACGACTGAATAAATCACGGCCATAGCGATCGGTGCCAAAAATATAAGTTCTGGTGAAAATTTGATCTTGTTTTATTTTTGTAAGCAAAGCAGAGGTGCTAATATTAATTGTTTGGCCATCGAGCGTGTGTAGCTGAAATGCTTGCTGGTTATAGGTGATAGCCGAGGCATCTGCAATCGGGTATACAATCGAAGCCAAATTATAACTTACTGCCTTTTGTTGATCGAGTAGCGTAATTTGAATGGTAGAATCGCTGAACTGGCAAGATTGAATAGGAATATATTGAAACTCGGATTCTTGACCATTTGCTATGCGAGACCAAAAGGAAACAGGAGTGATGATTTTATTTTTACGCATTGCCAAAAATTGTGCTTTTGCAAATGGCTTTTTTGTGCTCAACTCCAAATGCATTTCGTTGGCCATTGGCGAATGATCTGGAATAATTAAATAACCGAACAAAGCCATTAAAAAAGTTAATACAATAAAAAAGAATCCGGCCAAGGCTAATTTATTTCTTAATAATTTAGCAAGTATTCTAGCCGATGGCGTTTGAATTTTTGACTTCATAATTAATTAACTGTTCGTCCTTTCCACTCATAAGCCCCACCTACATTCGCAATAATACCAATTATTAAAATATAAATTACATAAAATATTTCCACCAAAGGCAACAATAACAGCAATCTGCGCTTTTTAAAGAAACTCAAACTCTGAAATATAAGTGTAGCATCTAAGCAAAATTTTACCCCTATCAAAATAGCAAACATGGCTACATTAGTAAGTGTAAAAAATAACAAGCCTGCTTGAATAAAAACAACAAGATTAAAAAGATATATTAAGCTCACTAATAATACCATTCTTTTATCGGCATATTTTACACTTTTAGATGCCCATCTTTTTCGTTGTTGAAAAAAAGCCCGAAGGGTTCCTTTAGCCTCGGTATAGACAATAGCTCGCGACTCTTTTAAAAAGCGTAAGCCATCCGGAAATTGCTTATGCATTTTATGTAATAATAATTCGTCGTCGCCAGATGCGAGTTCGTCTATGCCTTTAAACCCGCCTACGGCATAAAACGCAGAGCGGGTATAGGCTAAATTTGCACCGTTGCAGGTATTTGGAAATTTATTTTGAATGCAAGCAGCACCAGCGGCAATGAGCAATTCAAACTCTACCGTTTGTATTTTTTCTGCTAAATTTTTTTCATGATGGTAGGCAACCGGCGAAGAAATTAATTGACATTGCTCTTGCTCGTACATACTCACAATACTGGCAATCCAATCGGGTCCCATCCTGCAATCGCCATCGGTGGTAATAATTAATTCCGAATCGCATTCCGCTATAGCAGTAGCAATTGCTCTTTTTTTATACGAATTAATTGGTTTTTCTAGCGTTAAATTTAGCAAGCGTACATTTGAATTGCTAAATGACCGAACAATAGCAGCAGTTTGGTCTGTCGAATGATCGTCTATTACAATGATATTAAAAAGTGTGATTGGATAATTTTGTGCAATTAAGTCTTGTAATAAATTGGCAATATGTTTTTCTTCATTTCTAACTGGTACCAATACACTTACCCTTGTTTTGAATTGACTTTGTAAAGACTGTCCGTTTTTTAAAGCCCACCAACCTTTTATAAAAAAAAGCAATATGCCCGAATAGCATATCAATAAAACAATCGAAATAATATTAAGAATTTGCACCGATAAATTTTGCTTTGATGATAAAATAAGTTCCTGCTAAGGAAGGCAAGATAACATTTACGCTCCAAATAGAAAATGCTGCCGCCAATATCCCTATGGTGTCTGCGCTCAAATGCCCGAGAAAAAAAACAGCAACCCCAGAACGCACGCCTAACTCTGTAATAGCAAAACCAGGTAAGATAGACTGCGTAAAGAATATTAAGGTAATCATCATATTCGTTTCGGTAAGGGAAATGCCCGGAATAAAGAAATGTATCAACAATAAATATTGCGAAGAAAAAACAAGGTAACGAAGGGCGGACCAAGCGAGAATTTTTATTAAATCAATATTTTTAAACAAAGCAAAAACAGCAAGCAGTTCAGCATGCTTTTTAAACCAACCCAATGACGATAAGTAATAGGTAATACGCCCAATATTTAAAAATAAATACAAGACCACTACTATTAAAAATAAAACAAAATACAATAATATATAATTGATCAGGGGGTCTTGGTTTACATATTGCGGCGCATAAAAATTAAAAGCAATAAATCCTGCAAGTAAGGTAATCACCATTTGTGCAATAGAAGAAATAAAATTAACCAGCACTCCTTTGAGTCTATTGCCTTCGCTTAAATATAAAATACGACCTCCATAATCGCCAATATTATTTGGGGTAAAAATGCCAATACTCATGCCTGCAAGCACCGATGCAATGGCTCGCCTAATTGATAGCTTTTCGAATTTGCTCGCTGCAAAACGCCATTTACTCGATTCTAAAAAAATATTCAAGGGCATCAATGCAAGTACCAATACCAATAAATATAACTTTTGGCCAGATTGTATTTGAGCGGAAATTTGCCCTATATTTTCCAAGGCATTTCTGTGCATTAATTCAATTGCCACATAGGCAATTGTTAAGAGCAGTATGCTAACTTTCAGTAGGTTTACTAAAAGCTTCTTGTATCTTTGTAGAAATAGTTTCACTTATACAAAATAACGAAAATTATCAGCAATTGAGAGATCAAATAATTTTAGGCGTTGACCCTGGCACTGCTGTTACTGGATATGGCATTATTCAAGTGAGCGGATCTGCCATCACACTGATCAAACATGGCGTAATTGAAACAGGTAAGGGCGACGATCACCCTATGAAATTGAAAGTTATTTTTGAAGGCATACTTACCATCATAGATCAATTCAATCCAGATGAACTTGCCATTGAAGCACCTTTTTTTGGAAAAAATGTACAATCCATGTTAAAGTTAGGGAGGGCACAAGGTGTTTCTATGGCCGCGGCCCTTTACCGAAACATTCCAATTACAGAATACTCGCCAAAAAAAATAAAACAATCCATTACCGGAAATGGCAACGCTTCTAAAGAGCAAGTGGCGGCCATGTTACAACAATTATTAAAGTTTAAAAATGACGCGCTGTTTTTAGACGCTACAGACGGATTAGCCGCTGCGGTTTGTCATTATTTACAAAATAATATTGGAGGCAAGAGCGGCGATAAAAAGCATACTGGTTGGAAAGCATTTCTAGCAGATAACCCCGACAAATTACAACAAAGTAAATCTGGTATTAAATCGAAATAGCCGTGCTTATTGTTTCGACTAAATGAAGGTATTCTTCTTGGGTAAAGCTTAGTCTTAGATTGCTAAAGTTCATGTCTTGCACGGTATTCATTGGAATTAAATGCACATGCGCGTGCGGCACTTCTAATCCAATCACTGCCACGCCAATTTTCTTACAAGGAATTACTTGCTTAATACCTTTAGCCACTTTTTTACTAAAGTGCATCAAGGCCAAATAATCCGCATCTTCCATGTCAAAAATATAATCTATTTCTTTTTTAGGAATACATAATACATGGCCTTTTGCTAAGGGTAAAATATCTAAGAATGCGATAAATTGATCGGTCTCTGCTACTTTATAAGCAGGTATTTCGCCAGCAATAATTTTAGAAAATATACTCGACATTATCTTGAAATTTCGATGATTTCAAAATCAACATTACCACTTGGAACCGTGATAGTAACTTTATCGCCAACCGATTTACCTAATAAGCCTTGGGCAATGGGAGATTTAATAGAAATTTTTCCAGACTTCAAATCAGCTTCTTTTTCGGCAACTAACTGATAAGTCATTTCGGCTCCATTCTTCGTATTTTTTATCTTCACTTTAGA
This sequence comes from uncultured bacterium, assembly GCA_903838995.1. GTDB lineage: Bacteria > Bacteroidota > Bacteroidia > Sphingobacteriales > Sphingobacteriaceae > CAIKLP01. The sequence goes on from CAIMAP010000049.1 coordinate 16,754, forward strand.
CAAAGCCAATACTTTAGACGCATCTAATTTTGATTCATCAATTACACGAGCGCTTCCTAAAACTTGCTCTAGTTTAGAAATTTTTAGCTCTAACAAGCCTTGCGCTTCTTTAGCGGCATCGTATTCGGCGTTTTCAGACAAATCTCCTTTGTCTCTAGCCTCTGCAATTTGCTTAGAAATATTTATACGCTCTACCGCTTTTAAATGCGCTACTTCTTCTTTTAATTTCTCTAATCCCTCTTGCGTAAAATAAGTTACTTCTGACATAATTATAATTGTATTAATAAAAATCTTATTGGTACTGATAAAATAAAAGAAGACCGTATATAAATACGGCCTTCTTTTTTAAAAAAATAAATTATAAAATTATAAGGTAATGCGAGCAGCTATTGCATGCGTCCCATCATATACATGTGTTACTCTGTAAGAATAATCAATGGCAAAGGTAGCACCTTTATCATTTAAAGGCAATTCTATTGTACTTCCAAAAGTTAAGCCATTGTATACACTAGGAGAAGTATTTGCATCTAAAATATTTTTCTCACTGTTGTATGCTCCTCTAAACATCAAAGAATTTTTGTAGCTATACTCTAATCCTAAACCGATTAAATCATTAGAAAATGAATTAGAAGTAAAATTAAACATTGGCGTTAAACGATGGTCTTTTTGAAAATATAAATCGTACGATAAGCCCATGTTTAATAAAGAAGGAATTTGATAAGCTTGTGATTTACGATATCCTTCTACTGCGAATGGCAAAGTAGGATCTGTAAAAGTAGCCATCAAACCATCGCCTTGCATAACCATGTCTGGACCAATGTTACGCAATGCAATTCCGAATTTTAATTCGTCGTTATCACCGCCGGTATATTGAATACCTGCATCTAAAGAAAATCCTGAAGAATTTAAATCTGCAATTGATTGCTGAATGCCTCTTACCAAAATACCCCCGTGAATACTGTTAGAGAATTCTTTAGAATACGCTAATGCAAAGTTCACTAATTTAGGAGAGAATTTTCCAATATTTCCTTCGGGTCTATCGTTGGTCGTTACATCAATATCGCCAAAATCCATTGACATAATACTGATACCTAATACACCAGAAGTTCCTACTTTTTGACTTAATCCAAATGCGTTGATGTTTACATCAGAACCTTTTAACCAAGTTGTTCTAGAGAAAATCGCTTCTGTGTTTTTAGTATAAGCTAATCCACCAACGTTGACATTCATGGCTTCTACACCTTTTGCCATTGCCGTATTGATACCACCAAATCCGGCACTACGCGCCCAAGGATTAATCAATAATTCTGTTGCACCGCCAGTACCTGCGCGCTCGCCATTACCTGCAATTAATATTGCAGGTAATAATGCGCCTAATAATGTAGTACTTACTATTTTAAAAATATTTTTCATATCTGATTTTTAATTCGTTCAACAATTAAAAGTTTGTAAAATCAACAGGTCTCATTACACCTAACCATTTCAGCGTTTTCTCGCCAATGCCAGGGCAATCAATGTGAATAATATACACACCAGTTGCAATTGGAATTCTATTTGAATTTCTTAAATCCCATTCAATACTAGTAGTAGCCGCATCAGATTTTGTCATTCTGCGCACTAACATACCATTTGTTGTATATACTGTAACCGTTGCTTTTGCAGGCAAATTAGTAAACCTAACTCTGTTACTATTTCTGTCTGGTTCGTAAGTTGAATAAGCGTAGTAAGGATTTGGTACCACATTAATTAATGATAATGCGTTTTTATTATCCTCTCCTTCGTTATCAAATGCCGATCTTACAGAGTTTTGCGTATTGAACTTGTAAACTGGCACACCTGTTCCAGTTGCCTCTGTTGCGAATTTTGAATATGGCTTAGAAACACGCAATCTTACTCTTGCATCTGTAGATAATAATTGTTTACCCGGAGCTAACACAGGCACAGTAACCCAATCAACCATATAGTATGCCGTTTTTTGATCTGCATAAGCTGGGTTGTTGAAATCAGTACCGTTTTTACTTAACAAATTCCATAGTTGATTACACCCATCGTATGGACGACGCGTTACATAAATATGGTGACGACCTCCACGATCTAAAAATTTGGTGTTTGTGGTTGGATTCCATTTCATGTCTGCACCGTTCTCTTCTGGTAAAGCCGAAGCTTCTGCAAAGAAAATATTTACACGCTCTCCGTTATCTAAATTAATAGCATAACCTGGGAACTTGCTTTTACCTGTGCCATAACCAATATCTTTCTTTCTCAAGTTCATGCGTTTTGCATCATTTTCTGAAGGCTCAATAGTTCCACCAACAGATGATTCCACTACAATACAATCCGACCATTTAGTAGTATCGCTTGTAAATACGATATCGTAACTTCCGATTGAATCGAATTTATACGCCGTACCTTTTGTTACTTGATCGAACAATGGACTTGTTTTCTTTAAATCTGTTGAAGTTGGATTTCTTAATAATTTATATGGCGCCCAAGTACCGCTTAATACATTACTGTAAACTTCGTTAGGATCTACCGTTGCATTGTTTTCAATCCAGCCAGCAATTGCAGGCGTTGTATTGCTTACTAATCCGCTGAAACCTGATAGCCAATTTTTAGATTTATCTGCATAAACAATAGATGCTTCTAAGAAGTTATTGTTGTTTTCGATTGCTGTAGCAGAACCCGGCAAACCTAATGTATTGTTTACTCTAATAGAAAAACCAAGTGGTTTTGCATTCACTAAACGAGGCTGTCCGTTCGAACCTAATTCGTAAGTACGAATTTGTGCGGCTTGCTCATTTTCATTTAAAGTAGTACTGGTATTATAAGTAGTATCCGAAACCATTAAAGTATCATTGGTATCATCGTTTAATAATACATAACTCTTCATGTCTACAGTAAACTCTAAGCGGTAATTTGCTTTTTCTAAAATAGTAGGATTGTAAACATTAATAGTTACAGGTCCTTTACTTACCGCATACTTTGCTTTAGGTTTTGTAGCGCCTTTTAATACACCAGAAATAATATCCGATTCAGATGTTGGATCTAAGTCTAAGACTGCGCCGCCATTACCTGCTCCAGCAATTCTAGTTACTGCTAAACCATCGTCTGCAATACCATTGATTTTTCCATTTAAAACTTGGCGGTTAGGAATAACCTTCACCACTTTAGTACTTGTTCTAGATGGTAAGTATTTGGTAAAGGCTGCAGAATCTGCAACTGCATATGGAATACAAATAAAGTAATAATCATTCCCGTTGATAAATTTACCATCGAAGCTAGTTGAGAACTGATCGGTTGTTACATCAAAGTAATGTGACACTCCTTTGTTTTCTCCGTCAATTTCAATTTTCGCTTGCGTATTTTGTGTAGTTGCATCAAAAGATTTATTGATGACCCTTGTAATTTTATCTTTAATATCTACTTGTAAAATTTCAATTGCTTTAGAAATATCATTTAAATTACTTACCGAAACGGTTTGGTCTTTTACTTGATAGATTCTATAACCTTGGAATTTGTAATTGTATAATTTCAAATCCTCGTTATCTAATTCTCTAGCATTGTATCTTTCGCATTTAGTTGTACCCTCTAACATGATTTTAATTTTCTTGTCGCCTGGAACCACCACCATATTTACTGGCTCTGGACCATTCGCCAATTTAAATGCATTGTCAAATAAAACTTGTGCTTTATCATCGCCTACTAATGCCGCTGTGATAGATGCTTTGTTATCGCCTTTATCTGCACGGCCATAAACAGCACCAATAATTACTTCATTAACTGCGCCTGGTTGTAATGTAAATGGACCCGATGCTTGAACCATACGTCTATCGCCTGGTGTACTGGTTTCATCCCATGGTGCACGACCATCTGGATCTGTTGAACCAGGGAATGCGTATAAACAAGTATCGGTTCCACCTCTACCTGTTGCTTGGCCATAAGTTAATGGTTGCCCATCTGCCCAATAACCTCTTAAGTAACGGTATAATTGATTTGCGTTTGATGGATCGGAGTTGATGCCTGCTTGTCCTTGGTTGGTAAAGAACATAAACGTAGACATCGGTAATTCGTTGCCATTTTCGTCTTTAGGACCACGGAAATAATCGATACCAAAACATGGAGGCGTTGCACCATAACCTGGAGAACTTCCATCGGCATCATCATTATCTGCATTATAAGTATAAGCTAAACTTCTTCTTTTTGGAGGAAGTGGTCCCGAAGGTCCGTCGCTATCTACTAATGCCATATTACAGCCTACAAAGTCGTCATCTGCACCGCCTAAATCTGAATCGGTAAATACACCAAAATAAGTTTTAAATAATGGGGTGCTTGAACGGTTATAAACTGAATACTTATAAAAAGTCATGTTATTTAATTCGTTCGAAGTTTTGAAAGCAAAAGCCAATGCATGTACTTCTAATCCAATGGGCTCGCCACCTGGATAAGCTGTATGCACACCACCTTTATCATTGTAAACCCACCATATCATTTGATCTGGTTTTGCACCTAATTCGTTTGGATCTAAAGTTGGGTAATCACCACTTGCTGTATTGTAAATACCGTCGCCGTCTG
>CAIMAP010000050.1 GCA_903838995.1 uncultured bacterium
AGTGGCAGAATATATTATCGAAGAATTTGCACGCGTACCTGTAGAAGTGGAATACGCTTCGGAGTTCAGGTATCGTAATCCAATCATAACAGAAAATGATATTTTAATTGCTATTTCGCAATCTGGCGAAACAGCCGATACCCTTGCTGCCATTGAGTTAGCAAAATCAAAAGGGGCAACTATATTTGGTATTTGTAACGTGGTTGGTTCGTCTATTCCGCGTGCTTCACATGCTGGTGCTTACACGCATGCTGGTCCAGAAATTGGCGTGGCATCTACTAAAGCATTTACTGCGCAAGTAACTATTCTAACTTTATTAGCTTGGTCTTTGGCGCAAATTAAAGGAACAGTTTCTCGTTCACGCATGGTAGAATTATTAACTGCCTTAGAAGCCATTCCTGCAAAAGTGGAAAAAGCATTGACATCAAACGAGCAAATTCAAAAAATTGCAGCAAATTTTAAAGACGCACCTAATTTTTTATATTTAGGTAGGGGATTTAATTTTCCAGTAGCTTTAGAAGGAGCTTTAAAATTAAAAGAGATTTCTTATATCCATGCAGAAGGTTATCCTGCAGCAGAAATGAAGCATGGTCCAATTGCTTTAATAGATGAAAATATGCCAGTGGTAGTGATTGCTACTAAGGGCTCTATCCTAGAAAAAACCATTTCTAATATTCAAGAAGTAAAAGCGCGTAAAGGTGTAATTATTGCGATTGTTACCGAAGGTGACACCGAGGTAAAAACAATGGCCGATTATGTGATTGAGATTCCAGATACAGAAGAAGCATTGGTGCCATTATTGGCAACCATTCCATTACAATTATTGTCTTATCATATTGCTATTATGAGAGGTTGTAATGTAGATCAACCAAGAAATTTAGCAAAGAGTGTAACGGTAGAATAATTCATTATTTTATCCCAATAAAAAAGCCGCTTGAATTTTCAAGCGGCTTTTTTTATTAAGTATATTTTAACTTATGCTTTTTCGTAACGCTCTGCTACCGCATCCCAATTAATCACATTGAAAAATGCAGTCATATAATCTGGGCGTCTGTTTTGATACTTTAAATAATAAGCATGTTCCCAAACATCCATTCCTAAAATTGGTGTGCCTTTTACTTCGGCAATATCCATTAAAGGGTTGTCTTGATTAGGAGTTGAACAGATCGCTAATTTTTGATCAGCGCCTACAATTAACCAAGCCCATCCAGATCCAAAACGAGTAGCACCTGCCGCAGCAAATTTAGTTTTGAATTCGTCGAAGCTGCCAAAAGTAGCATTGATTGCATCAGCTAATTTTCCGCTTGGTAAGCCACCTTTGTTAGGGCTCATAATAGACCAAAATAATGAATGGTTGAAATGTCCACCGCCATTGTTTCTCACGGCCATTGGATATTTTGAAATTGATTTACAAATTTCATCGATGCTCAATTTTTCTGCATCTGTTCCTGCAATAGCATTGTTTAAATTAGTAACATATGCTGCATGATGTTTACCATGGTGAATTTCCATAGTCATTTTGTCGATATGCGGTTCTAAAGCATCGACTGCATAAGATAATGCGGGTAAGGTAAAAGCCATATTTTCTTTGTTTTTAATTGTTAAATTCTTGATGCAAATATAAATAAAAACCAGTTGTTATTCTGCTCTTTTATTTTGAAAGAAAGCTTGCATGATTGCTTTACTCTCTTCTGCTAACACGCCAACTTTTACAATTGTTTTGGGATGTAATATTTTTTCTCCAAAGCTTGCATACCCTCGTTTTTCGTCGAGTGTTCCAATCACAATTTTTCCAATGTGTGTCCAGTACGAAGCACCTGCGCACATGACACAGGGCTCTACCGTTACATATAGCGTGCATTCGGGTAAATATTTTGCGGCTAAAAAATTAGATGCTGCGGTAAAGGCTTGCATTTCTGCGTGTGCCGTAACATCGGTGAGTCTTTCGGTTAAGTTATGGGCTTTGGCTATTATTTTATTTTGGCAAACAATAACGGCGCCAATCGGCACTTCGTCTGCTTCGAAAGCCAGCTGCGCTTGTTTGAGCGCTTCGTTCATAAAATATTCGTCCGAAAATAAAGTATAGCTCATATTGAGATTAGTATTTGTATTTTTGGTAAAAATAGAAAAATGATTCAGGTTAATTTAGCAAAGGGGAAAGAAAAGCCAGTTAAACATCACCACAGTTGGGTGTTTTCGGGAGCAATTGCCAAAGTGATAGGCCTGCCCGCCAATGGCGATTTAGTGAGTGTGAACGATTTCAATGGACAATTTTTGGCTTATGGTTATTATAATCAAGCATCTAAAATAACAGTTCGTTTATTGGCTTGGTCCGAAACCGAAATTATTGATGAACAATGGTGGTTTCAAAAAATAGCTAAATCGATTGAACGAAGAAAAGAAGGCATCGATTTAAATGCGACCGATAGTTATCGTTTAATATTTTCCGAGGCAGATGAATTACCCGGATTGATTGTAGATCAATACCAAGATTATTTGGTTTGTCAATTTTTAACTTTAGGAATTGATCAAAGAAAACAAATCATCATCGATGCACTTGTTAAAATTTTAAATCCAAAAGGAATTTTTGAACGCAGCGATGCATCGGCTAGAATACTAGAAGGATTAAGTGTTTCGAGCGGTTTACTATATGGGTCTATTCCTAGCGTGCCTATTTTAATCAAAGAAAATAATATTCATTTTTTAGTAGATGTAAACGAAGGACAGAAGTCGGGTTACTTTTTAGATCAAAGAGAAAATCGTGCATACTTAGCCAATTTTGCAAAAGGGAAAACTGTGTTAGATTGTTTTTCTTATTCAGGTGGCTTTAGTTTATACGCTAAAAATGCAGGTGCAAAAGAGGTAACAACTGTAGATTCTTCTGCCGCTGCTATTGCAAGCGTTCAAGAAAATTACCAGGCTAACCAAATTCCATTTGCCGAAGAAAATTTAATCGTGGCCGATGTGTTTCAATATTTAAGAGAGGCCAATTCTACAAATAAGCATTGGGATATTATTATTTTAGATCCGCCTAAATTGGCGCCATCCAGAAAATCCTTGCCTCGTGCCGAGCGCGCCTATAAAGATTTAAATATGCAAGCGCTAAAATTGATGAAAGAAGGCGATTTATTGGCTACTTTTTCTTGTTCTGCAAGCGTTACGCTAGAGCATTTTAAGCAGATTTTGGCTTGGGCAGCAGTAGATGCGGGTAAAGAATTACAGTTTATACACGAATTTGGCCAACCAATCGACCATCCTGTAAGAAGTGCATTTCCCGAGTCTTATTACTTAAAAGGCCTTTTATGTAGGGTAATTAGCGCCTAAAAGGCCAAATTCAAGCTATTTTATCAAAGTAAATTTTTTTTAAAGTACTAATTGTGTTATATTTGCAGTGCAAAACAGTGATAAAGAGGGGACATAACAGGTCTCCTCTTTTGTTTTATAAATATATTGAAGGTGAAATTAGCAGAACAACTTAAAGTTTATATTGAAGAGGCCATTGCCGACACCAATCTTTTTATTGTAGAGATAAAAGGGATTACTGTTAAAAGGGCCATGATATTGCTAGATGGAGATGAGGGTGTAAAAATCGAAGATTGTGCAAGAGTGAGCAGACACATCAATCAAAAAATGGAAGAAGATGGTTTATCAGAAGCCTTAATTTCATTAGAGGTTTCTTCTCCAGGCGTAGATTTTCCATTAAAATTTGAACGTCAATATCCACAGCATATTGGCAGAACATTAGCCATTAAATTGGCAGACGGAAAAGAGATAGAAGGAAAATTAATCAGTATCGATGCAGCAGTTATTGCAGTCGAAGAAAAAATAAAAGAAAAAGGAAAGAAAGTAAGTTTAAATAATATTAGCCTTGCCCTTTCCGAAATAGCAGAAGCAAAAATTAAAGTAACATTTTAAAAAGAAATAAATTTAAGCAATATGAATAATATCAATCTGATTGATTCCTTTCAAGAGTTTAAGGAATTCAAAAATATTGACAGGCCAACAATGATGAGTGTGTTGGAAGAAGTTTTCAGAAGTATGTTGCGTAAAAAATACGGAACAGACGAAAACTGCGATATCATTGTCAACACAGACAATGGTGACTTGGAAATTTGGAGATCTAGAAGAGTAATGGAAGATGGCTTTTCGGAAGATGACGCTCTTGAAGTAGAAATTGCAGAAGCAAAATTAATAGATGCAGACTTAGCCGTAGGCGATGATGCGATTGAATTAGTAACCTTAGAGAGTTTCGGTAGAAGAGCAATTTTAGCAGCGCGTCAAACATTAGTTTCTAAAATTTTAGAATTAGAGAAAGACGAAATCTTCAAAAAATATAAAGATAGAATTGGCGAAATTGTAACAGGCGAAGTTTATCAAGTTTGGAAAAAAGAAATGTTGATCATGGATGATGATGGTAATGAGTTAATCTTACCAAAAACAGAACAGATTCCAGCAGATTTCTTTAAGAAAGGCGAAACGGTAAAAGCTTCTGTTTTAAAAGTAGAAATGCTAAATAACAATCCAAGAATTATTATTTCTAGAACTTCACCAGCATTCTTAGAGCGTTTGTTTGAGCAAGAAGTACCAGAAGTATTTGATGGCTTAATTACTATTAAAAATATTGTACGCGAACCAGGCGAACGCGCCAAGGTTGCCGTTGAATCATATGATGACCGTATCGATCCAGTAGGAGCATGCGTGGGAATGAAAGGTTCAAGAATACATGGTATTGTGCGTGAATTGAAAAACGAGAATATCGATGTGATTAACTACACCAATAATTTATCGTTATACATTCAAAGAGCTTTAAGCCCTGCAAAAATTACCAGCATAAAATTAGACGATGAAACTAAAAGGGCATCTGTGTTTTTAAAACCAGATCAAGTTTCTTTAGCGATTGGTAAAGGAGGATACAATATTAAATTAGCTGGTAAATTAACTGGTTATGAAATTGATGTATACCGCGAAAACGATGTAGATGAAGAGGATGTTGACTTAGACGAATTCTCAGATGAAATTGAAAGCTGGATCATTGATGAATTAAAATCGATTGGTTGTGATACTGCAAAGAGTGTACTCGCTTTATCTGTTGAAGATATGGTTAAGCGTACAGATTTAGAAGAAGAAACGATTCTAGAAGTTATTAATATTTTAAAATCAGAATTCGAATAATAAATACAATGTAAAACACATTGATTTAAACATAAATAAAAAGCATAAACTGCATAATTTTCAATAGATGTCTGAAGACAAAAAAATAAATTTATTAAAAGCTGCCAAGGAATTTAACTTGAGTATTGGAACAATCGTTGACCATTTCAAAGCAAAAGGAATGGATATCGACAATAAGCCAAATACAAAGTTAACGGAAGAGCAGTATTCGATTCTGACAAAAGAATTTCAAGGCGATAAATCAATTAAAGAGGAAGCCAAAAGTATTGCTATTGGAAAAATCCGAAAAGATGAAATGCCTGAGCCTGTTGCTACTCCTGTAGTAACCAAAAAAGTCGCAGAGCCAGAAATCGAAAAGGAAATTTTAATTAAAAATGTTACATCAAGTGCCCCAAAAGCACCTAAACCAGCAGCTGTTGCACCTATTACCGAAACAGTAGTTGTTCCCGAAACCAAATCAGAGGCATCTAGTGTTAAGATTGTAGGTAAAATAGATTTAGCAAAAGTAAATTCAAAAACGCGTCCAGATAAAAAGACAAAAGAAGAAAAAGAAGAAGAAAAAGCGGAACGCGAAATAGAAAAAGTAAAAGCAACAAAAAAAGCAGCTGAGCCAAAAGTAGAGAAAAAAGCAGCGGAGAAAGTTCCGGCCGAAGCTCCTGATGCTGTTGCAACTCCTGCAAAATCTCCTGCTAAAAAAGAAGCTAAAGAAGAACCAGCAAAAACAATTGAACCGATAGTTACTCCAACACCAGATGCTGAAGTAGATTTAGAAGTGATTCGTGCAAAAGCACAAAAATTATCTGGACCTAATATTATTGGTTCAATAGATCTTTCGCAATTTGCTGCAAAGAAAAAAGCAGCTCCAGTTGCAAGTTCTTCAGGAAATTCTGCAGCAGATCAAGCGAAGAAAAAAAGAAAAAGAAAAGAGCACCCTCATACAG
>CAIMAP010000051.1 GCA_903838995.1 uncultured bacterium
CAATTGTAATGAATGGCATTATTATTACTCAATAAAAAAGTACGGTAATTATTTTTAGCCAGCAGGAGGGTTTCTAGATTACCAGAAGGAATGCCTAATAACATTTTATTCCAAGCATCGTCAATATCATTATCTGTTAATGGTGTAGGTATTAATGCTCGAATACCATTGCGAAATTCGATAGAACTTATTTCTCCTTTTTCAAATAAATCAAAAATTGGATTTTGTTTTAAATGACCAAAAAAATCATTTTCGGCTTGCAAGCCAATGTCTTTAAAGGCTTGTATGGTAAGTTGATGGTCAATGTCGAAGATGACCGCACCGTAGTCGAAAATTATATTTTTTATCATTTACAAATTATTACATCAAATATTGCAGATTTTCTGTTTGTACCATTTACATCCCATCGGATATTTTGTATAGTTACGGTATCGCCATATTTTGCTCTTGCAGTTTGCAACAAATCGTATGCAGATATTCCTTTTGCGCCATAAGGTTTACCCTCTTTATCAATTAATCTTTTACCAGATTTTTTTGCCATGGTACTCACATAGGTTGGATTAGTACACGCAGGTGAATTGGGCAATTCTTTTTCGATAGTTTGTAAGTTACTGATGCCAGCACATGATTGAAAAGCAAACATGACAATACTTGCAATTACTAAAGGGTGATTTTTTCTCATGATGAATATTGTTTGAAATTTAAAGCTAAGGCCTAAGATAATAATTTGTGTTTAGCTTTTAAAGCAAAAAAAAAGCAGGATAAATCCTGCTTTTTTGATGTGGGCCCAGCAGGGCTCGAACCTGCGACCAAAAGATTATGAGTCTCCTACTCTAACCAACTGAGCTATGGGCCCTAAATCGGATGCAATTCTACGCAAATATGTCTAAAAATCCAATCAATTTTTAAAAATAGGAATTAATCCGGCATTTCTTCCTCTTGGTACATTGCAGCAATTTCGCTACTAAACTTTGTTTCAATTACCCTTCTTTTGGTTTTAAGGGTTGGAGTTATTTCGCCGTCTTCAATGGTAAATGGATTTCTTTTAAGGATGAAGTTTTTAATTCTTTCATACTTTGCCAATTCGTTCGATAGTTTTTTTACATCTTCATTGATCCAAGCCTGCATTTCGGCATTTTTAATAAATAAATCTTTTTCTTGAAAGAATGATTCTGTTAAATTAAATTGTTCTTGTAAACTTTCTTTCGAAGGAACAATAATGGCGGTAATGTATTCTTGTTTATCGCCAATTAAAAATAATTGGTCAATTTTTGCTGACTTTAAATAGGTGTTTTCAATTGGAGTAGGGTACACATTTTTTCCAAAAGAATTGACGATCATATTTTTAATTCGATCCGTAATTTTTAAATTTCCCTTATAGAATTTTCCAACATCACCTGTATGAAACCAGCCATCTGCATCGATTACAGCGGCGGTGTCTATGGGTTTATTCCAATAGCCTTTCATTACATTCGGCCCCTTTAAAATAATTTCACCTTCTTTACTTTCAAAAGTAGGATCGAAAGATTGATAAGTTTGTTCGGTATAAATTTCTTTGGTTTCGGCATTTTGAATGCCTATGATTAATTCTGGAACTACACGGCCCACGGTACCATAAACCTGGCGGTGAAATTCTGTTACGGCCATTACAGGTGCTGTTTCGGTTAGGCCATAACCTTCTAAAACTTTAATGCCTAAATTTCCGAAAAACTCTCCAATGTTTTGTGGTAAAGCAGCGCCACCCGAAATCATGAATTTTAAATTGCCTCCTGTTTTTGCCTTGATTTTAGAGAAAACCAATTTATCTGCAATGCGATGTTGTATTTGTAAAAGGATTGGGGCTTTTTTTCCATCTTCGCTTGCAAAGCGATACTTACTTCCTATGGCTATAGCCCAAACAAAAATTTTAGTTTTTAATCCACCCGAAGACAAGCCCGTTTTCATGGCTTTATCGTGAATTTTTTCTAATAAACGAGGTACACAAGCCATAATAGTTGGCTTTACTTCCATCATGTTTTTAGCAAGTAATTCGAGGCTTTGTGCAAATGCAATTTTACAACCTTTTGCTAAGCAAATATGATAAGTAGCGGTGCGTTCAAAAACATGTGATAGCGGTAAAAAAGATAAAAATGTTTCTTCGTTGTTGATATGCGGAATATGCATCAAGCTCACTTTTACATTGTGCACAAAATTTAAATGCGTCAACATTACCCCTTTAGGTGTGCCAGTAGTTCCCGAAGTATAAATCAATGCAGCAATATCATTTGGTGTAACAGCCTCACGCATTTCGTTGATAGCCGCCGCATAGGTGTTTAGCTTATTTTTCCCTTCGGCAATGACATCGTTTAAAGATTTAATGGTTTGCTTGTATTGACCATCTTTGGTGATTTTAGCAAAGTCGTCAAAGGTAGGTATGATGTGGCTTAGCGAGGAACACTCACTTGCTACTTTCAATACTTTTTTTAATAAAAAAGGATTGCCAATCAAGATTACTTTTGAGCTAGAATCGTTGATAATATAGGCAACATCTTGCTCCGAAACAGTAGGATAAATCGATACATTCGTGGCACCTAGTTGCTGTATCGCTTGATCAAAATATATATAATCTGGACAATTGTCCATTATGAGTGCTAATCGGTCGGCCTTTTGTACACCAATGCTGATAAGGTATGCAGAAATGGCATCGATTTTAGATAAGGCTGTTTTATACGAAATATTTTCGTAGGTATCTTTTGCTTTGTGTATTAAAAAAGTATGGTCTTCTGGATGAATGTATTTAACTACATTTCTAATTAACTGAGGAATGGTGGTGTGATCGGTTAATTGCATAAGCTTATTTTAAGTAAAAAAAAAGGTTTTTCAAATGAATGAAAAACCTAATTTAATAAAAAATATTAATATTTTAAACAGAAAAACTCTCGCCGCAGCCGCATGTTCTAGACGCATTTGGATTAATGAAATTAAAGCCTTTTCCGTTTAAACCGTCAGAAAAATCGAGTTCTGTGCCGGCTAAGTATAAAAAGCTCTTCATGTCTAATACAATCTTATAGCCACTTTCGTCGAATTCTTGATCGCCTTTTTTAATTTCGTTATCGAAATCGAGTTTATAAGACAAACCAGAGCATCCGCCACCTTGTACCGCAACCCTCAAGAAAAAATCTTCGCCAATGTTAGCGTCTTTTCTTAAAGCTTCAATTTTTGATTTTGCTTTTTCGGTAACCGTAATCATTTGCTTTTCTTAGTGATGACTTTTTGGTAATTCAATTGGATCCATTCCGTTTTTAACACGGTAATCGTTGATAGCAGATTTGATGGCATCTTCTGCTAATACAGAACAATGTATTTTAACTGGAGGTAAAGCCAATTCTTCTACAATATCCATGTTATCAATTTCTAAAGCTTGGTCTATCGACTTGCCTTTTAACCATTCGGTTGCTAGGGAAGAGGAAGCAATTGCAGAACCACAACCAAAAGTTTTAAATTTTGCATCGGTGATTACATTGTTTTGATCCACTTCAATTTGCAAACGCATTACATCTCCACATTCTGGAGCACCTACCAAACCTGTACCTACATTGCTTTTCGCTTTGTCTAGTGTACCTACGTTTCTTGGGTTATTGTAATGATCAATTACTTTTTCTGAGTATGCCATTTTTTTCTTTTTTTTAAAATTTTAAATTAGTGTTCTGCCCATTCAACTGCATCTAAATCGATGCCATCTTTAAACATTTCCCATAATGGGCTCATGTCTCTTAATTTGGTGACTGCTTTTTTAGTACATTCAATTGCGTAATCTATTTCTTCGTCGGTGGTAAATCTGCCTAATCCAAAACGAATAGATGAATGGGCTAAGTCGTCATTCAAGCCTAAACTTTTTAATACATAAGAAGGCTCTAAAGATGCCGAAGTACAAGCAGAACCAGAAGATACCGCTAGGTCTTTCATGGCCATCATTAAGCCTTCGCCTTCTACATATTTGAAAGAAATATTTGTTACATGTGGTAAGCGATGTTCGGTATTACCATTGATGTAAGATTCTTCTAATTCTATTAAAGATTTTTCTAAGCGATTACGCATAGCAGAAAGACGAATGGTATCTTTTTCCATGTCTTGCATTGCAATTTCGCATGCTTTACCAAAGCCTACAATGCCCGGTACATTTAATGTTCCAGAGCGCATGCCTCTTTCGTGTCCGCCACCATCCATTTGTGCAGTTACCTTTACCCTAGGATTTTTTCTTCTTACATATAATGCACCAACGCCTTTAGGGCCGTACATTTTATGTGCTGTAAAAGATAATAAGTCGATGCCATCTGCTTCCACATCTACTGGAATTTTTCCAACTGTTTGGGTAGCGTCTGTATGTAATAAAACACCTTTACTTCTGGTAATAGCTGCAATTTCTTTCATTGGTTGAATAACACCAATTTCGTTATTACCATACATAATAGAAACTAAAATAGTTTTATCGGTAATGGCATTGCTTAATTCGTTAAGGTCAATTAAACCATCTGCTTTTACTTCTAGGTAAGTAATGCTTGCACCTAGTTTTTCTAAATGTGCACAAGTATCTAACACCGCTTTGTGTTCTGTAGTAGCGGTAATAATGTGATTGCCTTTTTCAGCATACATTTCGAAAACACCTTTAATGGCTAAGTTATTCGATTCTGTTGCGCCAGAGGTAAATATGATTTCTT
Organism: uncultured bacterium; assembly: GCA_903838995.1. Lineage (GTDB taxonomy): Bacteria > Bacteroidota > Bacteroidia > Sphingobacteriales > Sphingobacteriaceae > CAIKLP01. The sequence continues at coordinate 4,698 of CAIMAP010000051.1, forward strand.
TTTCAGAACAATTAATCAATTTTGCGATTTGCTCTCTTGCATAATCTACGCCTTCTTCTGCAGCCCAGCCAAACGGATGGTTTCTGCTTGCGGCATTTCCAAATTTTTCGTTGAAATAGGGTAACATCGCTTCCAACACACGAGGGTCCATTGGAGTGGTTGCATTGTTGTCTAGGTATATCGGTAATTGAATCATGTTTATTTAGACTTTATATAAATTGTGTACAAATATAGGGAATTTAATATCTTTAAAGCCAAATTTCGCCGGTTAAAATTTTCATTTTTTTTTATTCCTGACAATTAATTAGCTAGCTTGCCAATAAATTACCGAGTATATGAACAAAATAGAACACATCGGAATTGCTGTTAAAAGCATCGATTCATCAACAAGCCTTTTTGCTAAATTGTTTGCAAAAAACGCTTATAAAAGAGAAGAAGTTTTGTCGGAAGGGGTAATAACCGAGTTTTTTCAACTGGGAGACAATAAAATAGAGCTTTTAGAGGCCACTCATGCCGAAAGCCCCATTGCTAAATTTATTGAAAAAAAGGGCGAAGGGATCCATCATATTGCCTTTGAGGTAAGCGATATTGTGGCTGAAATGAAAAGATTGAAGGAAGAAGGCTTTATATTATTGTCTGAAGAGCCTAAAAATGGCGCTGATAATAAATTAGTTTGTTTTTTACATCCCAAATCAACCAATGGGGTTTTAATTGAGTTGTGCCAAAGCAAAGAGGCTTAATTTTTTTTAGATTTTATTTATAAATTCAATTTTCTTTGCATTTTTTGAAAGAATATCATACATTTGCAATCCAAAATTAGTAGAATAGTAATGAAAGCAGAAATTCATCCAAAAAATTATAGAATGG
>CAIMAP010000052.1 GCA_903838995.1 uncultured bacterium
ACATCATGTCCGCAGGCATGCATTACACCCGAAACAGAAGATTTATAGGGCTTATCACTTATTTCATGTATGGGTAATGCGTCTATATCTGCTCTTAAAGCAATTACTTTTTCCGATGTTGCTTTTTCGCCAGTTAACAAAACCACCACTCCGGTGTTTCCCATTATTTGAAATGGAATCCCCCAATTTGTTAATTGACTTTGAATAAATTTGGAAGTTTCGAACTCTTCAAAAGAAAGTTCTGGGTTTGCATGAATATGCGCTCGATAACTAATTGTTTCTGATAAGTAATCGGCGGTTAATTTTTTAATTTTTGAAATAAGCATAAGCAATAAATATTAATTCAATTTATTTTGGAAATGCAATATCATCTTTCACTATAAATACTGCAGGAAAATCTTTAAGAATTGTTTTTTGAAAATTACCAGCTGTAATTCGATTTCTAAAGTCACCTACTCTTAATTTAAAATAAGGCTGTTGATAAATCAAGTAAGCGTTGTAATCGGCATAAAGACTGGTAAATCTTGCTTTAATTTCGGCGGCTTCATTTCTATTTCCACCAAAGTATAATTGTAATCGATAACCCGCTATGACTGGCTTTTCTTTATCTAATGCTGTTTTCTTATTTAATATTTCTTCTAATTTAGGATTCATATTTATTTTTACAACAGCTTGTTGTGCAATAGCGCTGCTAGAAAATAAAAGAAAGAAAATTAAATAAGTTAATTTCATTATTGTGTATTTAAACCATGGCAGCTTTTATATTTTTTTCCACTACCACAAGGGCAAGCATCATTTCTTCCTATTTTTTGATCAACTCTTACTGGTTGTGCTTTTGGTACTTCCGCTTGAACATCAGCTCCAGCAGTATTACTAGCAGTATAGTTTGGTTTGCTCAGCTTTAATTTACTTAAGTCTGTTTTTAAAGGAGCCCTAGCTTCTTTTACTTCATCTGCATTTGTTTGTGATGGAATACTTCCACGATAAATAAAACTCATCACATCTTTATTCACTACAGAAATCATTTGTTTGAATAATTCAAAAGATTCAAACTTATAAATAAGTAAAGGATCTTTTTGTTCGTATACCGCGTTTTGAACAGATTGTTTTAATTCATCCATTTCGCGCAAATGCTCTTTCCAAGCTTCGTCTATTAATGCGAGCGATATTGATCTTTCGAAATCTTTAACAAGCTCTTTTCCTTTCGTATCAAATGCTTTTTTCAAATTACTGGTAACTTGAATTTGTTTTGATCCGTCTGAAAAAGGAACCACAATATTTTCAATGGTTTGACCCCTGCTTTCGTAAATATCTTTTAAGACTGGCAAGGTACTTTCTGCTAATCTATTTGATTTGCGTTTATAGAAAGAAGACAGCTCTTGATATAAATCTTCTGCAATTTCATTTGATTTCTTGTTTAAGAAATCATTTTCGTTGATATTAATATCTGCAGAAAATAAACGAATAATTTCTAATCTAAATCCTTCGTAATTTCTTTCGTCTTGATATTGTATAGTTAACTCTTCACATAAGTCAACAATCATGTCGTCTAAATCTACATCAAGTCTTTCACCAAACAATGCATTTAATCTTTTCTTATAAATTACTGTTCTTTGCGAATTCATTACATCATCGTATTCTAATAAACGCTTACGAATGCCGAAGTTATTTTCTTCTACTTTCATTTGCGCACGCTCAATAGATTTTGTAATCATGGAATGTTGAATCACTTCGCCTTCTTCTAATCCCATTCTATCCATTAAAGAAGCAATTCTTTGTGAGCCAAACATGCGCATCAAATCATCTTCTAAAGAAACAAAGAATTGCGTAGTTCCAGGATCACCTTGTCTTCCAGCTCTACCTCTTAATTGCCTGTCAACGCGTCTAGATTCGTGTCTTTCGGTACCAATAATGGCTAAACCACCCGCATCTTTTACGCCTGGGCCTAATTTTATATCTGTTCCCCTGCCGGCCATGTTAGTGGCAATGGTTACGGTTCCAGCTAAACCTGCTTCTGCTACAATGTCTGCTTCGCGTTGATGTAGTTTTGCATTTAACACATTGTGTTTGATGCCGCGTAATTTCAACATTCTACTTAATAGTTCAGAAATTTCAACGGATGTTGTACCTACTAGCACGGGTCTTCCGTTTGCCGTTAAAGAAACAATTTCTTCTACAACCGCATTGTATTTTTCTCTCTTGGTTTTATAAACCTTGTCTTCGCTATCTTTTCTAGCAATATTTCTATTGGTAGGAATTTCAATTACATCTAATTTATAAATTTCCCAAAACTCACCCGATTCGGTAGTGGCAGTTCCAGTCATACCACAAAGTTTATGGTACATTCTAAAATAATTCTGAAGCGTAATAGTTGCAAATGTTTGAGTAGCATCTTCTACTTTTACATTTTCTTTTGCTTCAATGGCTTGGTGAAGTCCGTCTGAATAACGGCGACCTTCCATGATACGGCCTGTTTGCTCATCTACAATTTTAATTTTCCCTCCATCAATAATATATTCAATATCTTTTTCGAAAAGGGTATAAGCTTTTAATAATTGATTAACAGAATGAATACGCTCCGACTTAATAGAGAAGTCGCGCATCAATTCGTCTTTGCGGGTAATTTTTTCGGTGTCGCTTAAATTTGCTTTTTCTAAATCTGCTAATTCACTACCAACATCAGGTAAAATAAAGAAACCGGTGTCTTCTCCGCTGGCTGTAATTAATTCAATTCCTTTTTCTGTTAACTCTATCGAATTATTTTTTTCATCAATCACAAAGAATAATTCGGCATCCACTTTTACCATTTCTTTTTGTTGATCTTGCATGTAAAAGTTTTCTGTTTTGGTAAGAATCTGTTTATTCCCAGTCTCACTTAAAAACTTAATAAGCGCTTTACTTTTTGGTAAACCTCTATAACATCTTAATAAGGCCAATCCACCTTGCTCTGTTTTGTTTTCTGAAATTAATTTTTTTGCTTCCTGAATAGCGGTATTGATATAGCTTTTCTGTGCGTTTACCAACCTTTCAATTCTAGGTTTTAAATCGTAAAATTCGTGTTCGTTGCCTCTTGGAATTGGTCCCGAAATAATTAAGGGCGTTCTTGCATCATCAATTAATACAGAGTCAACCTCGTCTACCATGGCAAAGTGTAATTTTCTTTGCACTAATTCTTCTGGCGATCTCGCCATATTATCTCTTAAGTAATCGAAGCCAAATTCGTTATTGGTACCAAATGTAATATCTGCTTGGTATGCCTTTCTTCTTTCTTCCGAATTGGGTTGGTGTTTATCGATGCAATCTACGCTAATGCCATGGAACTCATAAATTGGCCCCATCCATTCACTATCACGTCTTGCCAAATAATCATTCACGGTTACAATATGAACGCCTTTACCTGCTAATGCATTTAAATAGGCTGGTAAAGTTGCGACTAAAGTTTTTCCTTCTCCCGTTCCCATTTCAGAAATTTTTCCTTGATGTAAAACGATGCCACCAATAATTTGCACATCATAATGTACCATGTCCCATGTCATTGGGTTACCGGCTGCCATCCAAGTGCTATGGTGTTTAGCTTTATCTCCAATTATTTCTACATTTCCTTTTGCTGCTGCTAAATCTTTATCCATTGCAGTAGCAGTTACTTCAATGAATTTATTTGTAGAAAATCTGCGAGCAGTTTCTTTAACAACTGCATAAGCAGTAGGTAGAATTGCTAATAAAACTTCTTCTATTAATTTATTTTCTTCTTTTTCTAAAACATCTATGCTATCATATAACGAAACTTTTTCAGACATCTCCATTTCTGTTTCGTTTTCTATACGCATTTTTATAGCGGCAATTTCTGAAGAGATACTTGTGATATGATTTTGAATTTGCGTTCTAAATCCAGTAGTATAATTTCGCAATTCATCATTGCTGATTGTTTGAATTTGTTCAAATGCTATTTTTGCTTTATCTAAAAGAGGGGTAATTTCTTTTATATCTCTTCCCGATTTACTTCCGAAAATTTTTGATACAAAAGAGTTGATGATATTTGACATAAATTTATTTTAAGATTCTTTGTTCTTTTACCAAAAACGTTGCCATTCACAAATAATAGACAGTTTGGCATATGAATGCCAAAAATACTACATATTAGGCATTTTTTGATAGAAAAAGGGATTAATTTCTGCTAAAAATAAACGCTTTAATTTTCTATTTTTACAAAAAAATAAAGCATGAATATTTTATTATTAGGCTCTGGTGGTAGAGAATCGGCATTTGCAATGAAATTGGCCCAAAGTAAAGATTGTGAAAAGTTATTGATTGCACCTGGAAATGCAGGTACCGTTGCTTTTGGTACCAATGTCAATATTGCGCTGAACGACTTTGGGGCAATTAAAACACTTTGTATAGCAGAAGATATAAATTTAGTATTGGTTGGACCAGAAGACCCATTAGTAAACGGCATTGTAGATTTCTTTTCTGAAGACGAAGATTTACTTCATATTCCAGTTATTGGACCCTCAAAAGAAGGGGCACAATTAGAGGGAAGTAAAGATTTTTCTAAAAGATTTATGCAGCGTCACCAAATACCAACTGCCGCATACGAAACATTTACCAAAGAAGAATTACCCAAAGGAATCGCTTATTTAGAAAATCATACTTTGCCAATTGTCTTAAAAGCCGATGGTTTAGCAGCTGGAAAAGGCGTATTAATTTGTAATTCGGTGGCCGAAGCCAAATTGGAATTAACTGCGATGCTTGCCGATGCTAAATTTGGAGCAGCAAGTCAAAAGGTAGTGGTAGAAGAATTTTTAGACGGCATTGAGCTTTCTGTTTTTGTATTAACAGACGGACATTCTTATGTGATCTTGCCTTCTGCCAAAGATTATAAAAGAATTGGAGAAGGAGATACAGGTTTAAATACAGGAGGCATGGGTTCTATTTCTCCAGTTCCATTTGCTGACGAAACTTTTATGCAAAAAGTGGAAGATAATATTGTTATTCCAAGTGTAGAAGGGCTGGCAAAAGAAGAAATAGATTATAAAGGATTTTTATTTATTGGTTTGATGAATGTAAATGGAGAGCCAATGGTAATTGAATATAATGTTAGAATGGGTGATCCAGAAACAGAAAGTGTAATTGCAAGAATTCAAAATGATTTCTTAGCCATATTACATGCTGTAGCAGAGGAGAGATTAGATACCATAAAATTACAAATAGACTCAAGACATGCAGCTACAGTGATGTTGGTGGCAGGAGGCTATCCAGGTGAATATAAAAAAGGCCAAGTTATTTCTAAGCTAGAACCAATGGAAGATGCATTTATTTTTCATGCGGGTACTCAATTGGCAAATGATAAAATAGTAACGAATGGCGGAAGGGTAATTGCAGTTACAGCACTAGACTTAAATCCAGCAATCGCATTAGCAAACGCAAATACTTTAGCGAATCAAATTCAATTCGAAGGCAAATATTTTAGAACAGACATTGGTAAAGATTTAACAAAATTTAGATAAACATATGAATCAATTTTTAGGATATTTTTTCAGGAAAAAAGATGCCACTCGTCCAAATAATTTCAACATAAGGGCCATGCATTTTATCAATAAATTAAGCATACTCATGTTTATCATTGGTTTATTAATTTATATTATCAAGAAATTTTCAGCTTAGTGATATGAAAAAAATAATCAATACGAACGAAGCACCTGCGCCAATTGGCCCATATAATCAAGCTGTTCAAGCAGCTGGCATGTTATTTGTTTCTGGACAAATTGCTATAAATCCAGAAAATGGACAATTACTAGCCGGCGATATTACCATCGAAACCTATCAAGTAATGGCCAACTTAAAAGCTATTTTAAAAGAAGCGGGACTCGATTTTTCGGATGTAGTGAAAACAAGTATTTTTTTGTCAGACATGGCACATTTTGCGCAAGTAAATGATATTTATCAAAAATATTTTGATGGCGAATATCCAGCAAGAGAAACAGTTGCAGTACTAGGATTGCCTAGAAATGTAAATGTAGAAATCTCTATGATTGCAGCCATTAGGAATACTTAAATATATTTACTTACCTTTATATTTCTCACGGGGGTGGCATGAAAATGTCTGAGATTATACCCATTGAACCTGATCTGGATAATGCCAGCGAAGGGAAGAGGCATAAAACTATTTACTAATTAGCACCCCGGCTATTTAGGGTTTTATAAAAAAATAAAAATGAAATTTCAAAAATTCTTAATTACAATACTAATAGTAGTATGCAGTGCTGTATTTTCTTTTGCACAAAACTTTAAAGGCATTATTTATGACGAGCTTCAGCAACCTATAATAATTCTAGATGATGCTATTGTTACTGCGCAAAAATTAAAAGAGAATGCCGCGGCTAGCTATGATTTAATTCAAAAGCAAGCGATTGCTAAAAACAACCTAGGCCAAGATTTACCTTATTTATTAAATCAAATACCTGCAACAGTTATTACCTCTGATGCAGGAACTGGAATTGGTTATACAGGCATTCGAATTAGAGGAACAGACGCTAGCCGTACCAATGTAACTATTAATGGTATTCCATTAAATGATGCGGAATCGCAAGGCACTTTTTTGGTCAATTTACCAGATCTGGCTTCCTCAATAGATAATATACAGGTTCAAAGAGGAGTTGGGAGTTCAATTAATGGTGCTGGTGCTTTTGGCGCTAGCATTAACATACAAACGGAGCACAATATAGATTCGGCTGGATTTGAATTAGCCAGTGGCAGTGGTAGTTTTGGCACCAAAAAATGGATGGGAAAATTCTCCACCGGGCAATTAAAAAACAATTGGAGTTTTGCAGGACGAGCATCTCATATTCAATCCGATGGGTATATAAAAAATAGTGCGGCAACTTTAAATTCTTATTTTTTCAATGCAAATTATATTACAAAAAATGCCATATGGAAATTGAATATATTTTCTGGTTTAGAAAAAACATTTCTTGCATGGGAAGGAGTTCCCATTGATTCTTTAAAAACTAATAGAACCTATAATCCAATAGCGGCAAATTATAAAGACCAATACGATCAATACGCTCAAACACATTACCAATCTTTTTACACTAAACTATTGAATGCGCATGCCAGTTATACAATTGGTTTACATCTTACCAATGGAAAAGGTTTTTTTCAGGAATTTAAATATGACCAAGCCTTTGCCAGTATTGGATTTGACACTTTATTTGTTGGAGCAGATACAATCAATAGCACCAATTTATTAAGAAGAAGATGGTTGGCAAACCAGTTTAAAGGAATTGTATTTTCTTATCAAAATACGATAAACAGCCGACTGCATTTACAAGCAGGTGCAGCAGCTAATGTGTATGATGGGCAACACTTTGCAGAAGTTGTGTGGGCACAGTATGCCTCTCAAAGTCTTCCTCAGCAAAATATTTTTGATGGTACGGGTTTAAAAAAGGAAGCCAACATTTATTTTAAAATTGATTACGAATTTAAACCAAAATTTAACGCATACTTAGATTTACAAACGCGTCTTATTCGATACCGTTTAGGAGGTGAAAATATTTATTTAATGAATATTTCCCAAAACGCTAATTTTTTATTTTTTAATCCAAAGCTAGGTTTATCCTTTACGCCTAATAACAAGGAGGTGTTTTATATTTCCTATAGCATAGCGAATAAAGAACCCAATAGAGATGATTTGATTGGCAATTTAAGTCGAAGCAAAAAAGCATTGGCAGAACAATTAGCAGATATAGAACTTGGTTGGAAATACCAAAATTCCAAAATACGTTCTGCATGGAATGTGTATTATATGAATTATAAAAACCAACTCATTCCTACTGGTAAGCTCAACGATGTTGGAGAATCTATTCGAGAAAACTGCGCACAAAGTTATCGCTTAGGAATAGAGTGGAATGGGATGTTAGCGATTAGTTCTTCGCTAAGCATTGGTGCAAACGCATCTCTAAGTGCAAATAAAATACTTAACTATACCGATGTCTTGTATAATTATGATCCAATAAATTATTCAATTATAGATACGATTGATCAACAATATCAAAAAACAAATCTTGCTTATTCACCAGCCATAATAATAGGCGCTGTTATTAATTATCAGTTTTCAAAAAGCATAGGCTTTAGTCTTCAAAATAAATATGTTGGTAAACAATATTTAGATAATACAAGCAGTAATGAAAAAATGATTGATGCATTTATGGTTAACGATTTAATCATTAATTATAGTAAGCCATTAAAAAACAAAACTTCCTTGAACTTAGATATAAAATTAGCTAATATTTTAAATACTAAATATGTGGCCAATGGATACACCTATTCTTATTTGGTTGGAGGCGAAAAAACAACTGCTGTTTATTATTACCCACAAGCTACAAGATCCATATTACTGGGCTTGAGCTTAAAATTCTAATTATAGTATAGAAAAATAAATACTATACTTTAGAAGTATAACTAGCATAAGGAATGAGCATTTCTTCTAAAGAAATTCCACCATGTTGAAAGCTATTCGCAAAGAAGTTTGCAAAATGATTGTAGTTGTTTTGGTATACAAAGTAGGTGTCGTTTTTCGCAAAAATATAGGTTTGACTCATGTTGACTTTAGGTAAAAATGCGTCCGATGGATTTTTGATTTCAAACACATCTTTTGCTACATAGTTTAAATTTTTACCCTGTTTGTATCTCAGATTACTATTCACCGATCGGTCTCCAATTACTTTACTTGGAGTTTTAACTCTAATAGTTCCATGATCGGTTGTAATTACTAGTCTTGCATTTTTTTGCGCAATTTTTTTAATAATTTCTAGTAATGGAGAATGCTCAAACCAAGAATAAGTAAGTGACCTATACGCAGATTCGTCTGGTGCTAATTCTTTGATCATATCCATCTCTGTTCTTGCATGCGATAACATATCTACAAAATTGTATACAATCACATTTAAATTATTTTTAAATAAATGATGCACATTTTCTGCTAAGTCTTTTCCTTGTTCGTTTGTGGTTATTTTATGATAACTACTTTTAATTTCTTTTCTGGCTCTTTGTAAATGATCAATTAAAAATTCCTCTTCGTGTAAGTTTTTTCCTCCTTCATCTTCGTCATTTTTCCATAACTTAGGAAAACGTTTTTCCATTTCGTTTGGTAACATGCCCGAAAATATTGCATTTCGAGCATATTGCGTAGCCGTTGGTAATATGCTTACATATAATTCTTCTTCTTCTAATCTAAAATATTCGTTTACCAATGGCGCAATTATTTTCCATTGATCGTATCTTAAATTATCAATTAAAACAAAGAAGGTAGGCTGTGTTTCCGATAAATTGGGAAATACTTTTTTTCTTAAAACACTATGCGAAAGCATGGGTGCTTTATCGGGTTGTTGCAACCAAGACAAATAATTTTTTTCTACAAATTTTGAAAACAAGGCATTAGCTTCAGATTTTTGTAATGTTAAAATCTCGTGCATGCCTGCATCTTCTAATTGTTCTAAGGCTAGCTCCCAGTATACTAGTTTACGATAGGCATCCATCCATTCCTCTATGTTTTGTACATCGTTGAGTTGGCTTCCTAAATTTCTAAATTCTTGTTGGTAAGCAGAGGCCGTTTTTTCTGTAATTAAT
>CAIMAP010000053.1 GCA_903838995.1 uncultured bacterium
ACCCAATTGATCGCTCAATCCTAAAAAGGCTGCACCATTGAGCGTAGCCCATAGTAATAGCTCGGCCAAAGGTATTTGCGGGTAAGCTGCCCGAATGGTATTTATTTCGGCTAACATAGACAAACTATGGTTCGAAGCTAAACTATCGGTACCCAAACAAATATTTGCGCCAGCTGCTTGTATTAACGAGATATCGGGTAATTTATTTTCGATGAATAGATTGGCATTGGCACAAATCACATAATAAATTTCGTTGCCCGATTGTTTGGCGAGTTCCATATCTGCGGGAGAGATAAAAGTATTGTGGACCAATCCCATTTTTTGCGATTGAAATTTTTGAATGTAAGATGCAAGCGAAGAATCAAATCCAGCTTCGAAATGCGAAATATCAATACCGAATTTTTCGTATAAACGCGTAAAATCTCCGCTGGCCGTTTGCATAAAAATATTTTCTGCTGCAGATTCTTGGTTATGAATACTGATGGTTTGATTATTGGCTAATGCAGCAATGGCTTGCATCAAATTAGTCGAAACCGAATAAGGCGCATGCGGTACAATGCTCGAATGGCTTAGCTTTGCGGCTGCTTGCATTTGCAAAGCATCCGTAATAATTTTTTCTGCACGCTCCGGATTAAATCCTATTACTTCAAAAAAAGTATGGTAAAAAATCGGTGATTGTTTTTTAATTTCAATGCTCGATAAATTATTCGAAATATCGCCTACTGCTACAATTCCTTCGGCTTGCATTTGCGCATCGGCTTTTAAAGCTGCGGCTAAAATTTCTTGTTCAGAAAAACTATTGCGCTTAGTTTGTACGCCTAAAATAAAATCGACAATGCCTGTTTGCTCGGGTAAGCTATTATGCAAATGCGATAATTCTACATGGCAATGGCTATTGATAAAACCAGGTGCTAAATAGCCTTCCAATACTTCTACCTCCATTAAACCATCGGCATTGGGTAAAATGGCTTCAATAGCGCCCGCATCATTCAAAACCAAAACACCATTGTTTATTGGGCTTTGGTTCATCGGAAAGAGGATATCGGCAGTTATTTTACGCATGCCCAAAGATAAATTCTAAATCCAAATTGTTATAACTAATTTTACGCCGTGGAAAATCAAGAAATTAAGCAAGATATAAGGGCATTGAGCCTGCCGTCATTGAAAGAAGCCTTTGTTAACATGGGCGAAAAGCCCTTCAGGGCGCAGCAAGTGTACGAATGGCTTTGGAAAAAATCGGCACGCTCGTTTGAGAGCATGAGCAATTTATCGAAAGAATTGCGCGCACAACTCGAGCAAAATTATGTCATCAATGCCGTCAGCATACAAAGTTACCAGAAAAGTAAAGATCGCACCATTAAAAATGGCTTTCGCTTAGCCGATGGCAATTTAGTAGAAGGTGTGTTGATTCCCAATACCGACCGCATGACGGCTTGCGTATCTTCGCAAGTGGGTTGCAGTTTAACTTGTAAATTTTGCGCAACGGGTTATATGGATCGC
>CAIMAP010000054.1 GCA_903838995.1 uncultured bacterium
AGTCCATTCCAGTATGCATTTTTGAGGTTCGTATTCTTTATATGGCATAATATCTTTTGAATTCTATGGGCTAATTTAACAATATCTTCAATTAATTACAATCAAATTAATCGAAAGATTGATTTGCTCTTGCAGATATCGTTAACATTTGCTGGTATTCTTTAGGAGATAGATCGTTGTAGTAAAAATTGATTGGATTAATGGGTTTGCCATTTTTCCTTACTTCATAATGGCAATGGGGAGCCGTAGAAGTTCCTGTATTACCAACATAACCAATTATTTCACCTCTTTTCACGCTTTGGCCTCTTCTGCATTTAATTCGACTCATATGGCCATATAATGTTTGATATCCATATCCATGGCTTAATACCACATGATTACCATAACCTCTTCCAGAATTATCTGCCAAGCTTACATATCCATCGCCTGTTGCATAAATTGGGGTACCAATTTTTGCTGTAAAGTCCATTCCAGTATGCATTTTTGAGGTTTTATAAATTGGATGAATGCGATATCCATATCCAGAAGCCATGGCTTTTAAATTTTTATTGGGTATGGGTTGAATGGCTGGAATAGAAGCTAATAATTTTGATTTATTTTTAACTTCTTTTAATAATTCATCGTATGATTTAGATTGCACATACATTTGTTTTGCAACTCGATCTAGCTTTTTAGCGCTTTCTAAAACGATATCAGCAAAATCATAATTCTCTAATGCTTTATATTTATTTACCCCTCCATATCTTCCCTTTCTAACATCACTGCTAATAGGATCTGCTTCAAAAATTACCCTATAAATATTATTGTCACGGTCGGTCAAGTCTTCCATTACCACATCCATAATTTTTAACCGTTCGTTTAGTAATTCATATTGAAGGTCTAATTGTTCAATTTCTCTCTTTAAGCGCTTCTCCTTAGGCGAATCGATATAGGTATAAGCAAATATCATAACGATGCTTGCAAAAACCATTACCGAGGCTAAATAACCCAATACACGAAGCACCCTTCTGGTTAAAGAAAGCTCCACTTTCTCGTATTTGAGGGTATTGGTATTATAGAAATATTTTATCCTTTTCGCCATAATCTAGGTTACAAAAATAACATTTATTCAAAAAAACCACTCTTTCTACGATTAAACATAGATAAAGGCACAATTCCGATAAAAAATCGCGGTATTATGCTATTTTTGTTTTCTTAGAATAGCTATGAACTCAAAAGAAATTAGACAAGCATTTTTAGATTTTTTTAAATCCAAAGAACATCACATTGTTTCGTCGGCACCCATGGTGGTAAAAAACGATCCAACTTTGATGTTTATTAATTCAGGAATGGCACCTTTTAAAGATATTTTTTTAGGGGTGAGTCCTATAAAATATAAACGAGTTGCCGATACGCAAAAATGTTTGCGTGTTTCTGGTAAGCATAACGATTTAGAAGAAGTTGGAATTGATACCTATCATCATACCATGTTTGAGATGTTGGGTAATTGGTCTTTTGGTGATTATTTTAAAGCCGAAGCCATTGCTTGGAGTTGGGAATTGTTAACCGAAGTTTATCAATTACCTAAAGATAGATTATATGTTTCTGTTTTTGAAGGCGATGAAAAAGAAGGAATTCCAAGGTCGGTTATTGCATTTGAAGAATGGAAAAAAATTGTACCAGAAGACCGTATCATATTAGGAAATAAAAAAGATAATTTCTGGGAAATGGGCGAAACAGGGCCATGTGGACCTTGTTCCGAAATTCATTTTGATTTAAGACCCGATGCAGAACGCGCTTTGGTTAATGGTGCAACTTTAGTTAATGCCGATCATCCGCAAGTAATAGAAATCTGGAATAATGTTTTCATGCAATACAATCGTATGAAAGATGGTTCACTGGCGCCTTTACCAATGAGACATGTTGATACGGGTATGGGTTTTGAAAGATTGGTGAGAGTTATTCAAGGAAAATCTTCGAATTACGATACTGATATTTTTCAACCATTGATTCAGTTTATTGCTACTGCATCAAAAATACCATATGGTCAATCTGAAAAAACAGATATTGCGATGCGTGTCATAGCAGATCATATTCGTGCCATTGCATTTTGTATTACCGACGGTCAATTGCCTTCCAATACAGGCGCAGGCTATGTTATCAGAAGGATTCTGAGAAGGGCTGTGCGTTATGCATATACCTATTTAGACATTAAAGAACCTTTCATTTATCAATTAGTATCCATTTTAGCAGATCAATTTAAAGGTGTTTTTGATGAAATTGTTACGCAAAAAGAATTTGTAGAAAAAGTGATTATTGAAGAAGAAACGGCTTTCTTAAAAACTTTAGCAACCGGTATTCAACGATTCGATAAATACATTCCAACAAATAATATTATTGATGGTGCATTTGCATTTGAGTTATTTGACACCTTCGGATTCCCAATAGATTTAACTCAATTAATTGCATCCGAAAAAAATTGCAGCGTTGATTTGATTGGTTTTAATGAAGCTTTGCAAATTCAGAAAACTAGGTCAAGAGCTGCAACTGCAGTAGATACAGACGATTGGACGGAAGTAAATAGCGAGCTTGCTGCAAATTTTGTAGGCTATGATTTACTCGAATCGCAAACTTCAATCATTAAATACCGTAAAGTTACCGCTAAAAATAAAATTCAATATCAATTAGTTTTAAGCGAAACTCCTTTCTATGCTGAAAGTGGAGGACAGGTTGGAGATGTAGGATTATTAATAGACTATGCAAACAACCAACAAATTAAAATTACAGATACCAAAAAAGAAAATAATTTAATTGTTCATTATTGTGATGAATTACCATCGCAATTAGATGCTGTATTTACTGCTAGTGTAGATGTTCCCAAAAGAATGGCAACAGAAAACAACCATTCGGCTACCCATCTATTGCATGCTGCATTAAAGCAAGTGGTTGGAGTGCATGTGAATCAAAAAGGATCTTTAGTAAACGAAGAATACCTAAGGTTTGATATATCCCATTTTTCGAAATTAACGGCAGAAGAAATTCAACAAGTAGAACAAATAGTGAATGATAAAATTAGGTCACAAATTCCTTTAAAAGAAGAACGCAATGTGCCTTATCAAACGGCTTTGACAAGTGGGGTAACCGCTTTGTTTGGCGAAAAGTATGGAGATTTTGTACGCGTAATTACTTTTGATGACCACTATTCAAAAGAACTATGCGGCGGAACCCATGTTAAAAACACAGCTCAAATTGGTTTATTTAAAATACTAGCTGAAGGCGCTGTTGCAGCAGGAGTAAGAAGAATAGAGGCCATTACAGGCGAAAAAGCATTAGCTTATTATAATGAGCAGGTGGAATTAATTAACGCAGTAAAAGAAAAACTGAAAGCTCCACTTGATGTATTAAAATCTGTTGATCAATTAATAGAAGAAAACGCAAAACTTAAAAAATCTTTAGAACTTTTTGAGTTGGCTGCTGCAGGTAATATCAAAGATGAGTTAAAAAAAGAAATCCAAACAATTAACGGAATTCAGTTTTTAGCTAAAAAAGTGAACATACAAAATGCCGATACTATTAAAAATATATTATTTGAACTAAGGGCTGAATTTGCTCCTGCATTTTTATTGCTTGGTGCCGAAATAGACGAAAAGCCTCATTTAGCCTTGATTATAGCCGATCAATTAGTGGCAGAAAAAGGTTTTAATGCGGCGCAAATAATCAGAGAATTAGGAAAAGAAATTCAAGGTGGAGGCGGAGGCCAAGCATTTTTTGCAACCGCAGGCGGTAAAAATGTAGCTGGTTTAACCGTTGCTATAGAAAAGGCTTTTAATTTTATTAAGTAAATGGTGGTCAAGTTTATTTTATTCTTAACTCGAATTGCTGCTTATTTCTTTTATCCAGAAAAGGAATTAATAGGCATGAAGCGTTTAGATACGAATAAACCCTTATTGGTCTGTGCCAATCACGGCAATGCTTTCATCGATGCTATGCTCATTATGGCTTTCTCGAAAAGAAAATACCATGTCTTGGTTCGTTCAGATGTTTTCAAAGCAAAATGGACCAATTGGTTATTGCAAAAATGGCAATTGATTCCAGTATATCGTTTGCGTGATGGTATTGGTCAATTAGATAAAAACAAAGAAATTTTTGAAAAGTGTATTAAAATTTTTGAAGACAATGGGGCCATTATTGTCTTTCCAGAAGCCAATTGTTTTTTAGAAAAGAAGTTAAGAAAATTACATAAAGGCTCTGCTAGGCTTGCCTTTCAGGCCGAAGATTCTGCTAATTTTAAATTAGGATTATCGATTGTAGGGGTAGGTATTAATTATCAGCGCATGCGCTTATTTGGCGGTAAAATTTGGTTATCTGTTTCAAATCCTTTTACTATTGCGCATTTAAAAAATAATTAT
>CAIMAP010000055.1 GCA_903838995.1 uncultured bacterium
TTCTATTTTGTTGCCGATACAGCAGAAGGTAAAAATAGGTTTGTGAGTACCAATCAAAATGGAGCAATTACCAGTGTTTATTTTGATGGAACTATTCAACAAGCTAATGTTGGTCCGTATTCAAAATCGCATTTGTTTTTACAAGCCGATGTGTATGGCGATTCGCTACAAGAACAAATTTATCTCGACCAAAACACCTTGCATGTATTTAACAATCAAACTAAATTATATACCTATCAATTTAGTAATAAAATAAGTCAAGCTGCATTTCCATTAAAAATTGATGCAAATACGGAAGGTTTAGGCGTAGTTTCTAACTTAAATAATCAATTTTATATGTTTGATAGACGAGGTAAATTAATGTTAGACTTTCCAATACCAGGAAATGCAAAACCTAGCGTATTTCAAACAAAAGATAAAGCCTATTTGTTTATTTTAAGTAAAGAAGGTGTTATTTTCACCTATCAGACTCAATTTTAATACATTAAAACTTTTTGCATTTCCACGAATTTTATATCTTTATAGCAGAAGAGCTTTGGCCTAAATTACCTATTATGAATTTTTTAAAAAAGAAAAATTTAATTGCAAGTGCTTGTTTATTATGGCTTGCGTCCATTAGCATATCCTCATGTAATTTATTAGATGATGGAATTGCAGAACCTTATTTTTCTCCAGATTATGTTTTACCATTGGCACATGGTAATTTAACTTTGGCAAATATTACACAAAAAGATGGTGGATTAATTCAAACTTCTCCTTCTGGTTATTTCAAAGTTGGATTTAGAGATACGGTATTTGAACAAGATTTAGGCGGACAATTAGCAGCAGTACAAAATATACCCGAAATACCATCTCCTTTATATTTTGACCCGAGTGGGGGTAAGCACACCATTAAAACACAAGACTTTACATTTGATTTATCTTTGCCTTTGCAGTTAAGTAAATTAACACAATTGGTTTTAGTAAAAGGCAAATTAAAATTAAAAATAGTAAATAATAAAACTTTTGCATTTACCAATTTACAATGGGAAATTCCTGGACTAAAAATTAATGGATTTCCCTATGTTTCTCCGGTTATAGAAAAAATTAATTCGGGTGCATCAGATTCTACCACCATCGATTTAACCAATGCAGATTGGGATTTGCGTGGCAAAAATTTAGATAGTAATAGTTTAATGTATATTAAACTAAATGTATTATCGGGCACCAATAATGGCTCCCAATTAGGCCTAGGTTATTTCACCCTTTCCTTGTCGGATATTGAAGTTGGCTATTCTGTAGGAAGGTATTTCACCATCGATTTTCCAGAATTTAAAACAACCGCAGATGTATTACCTGCTGCATTTTATAGAAATATTAAAGGTGGTTCGATGAATCTAAAAGAAGCTAAGGTTAACTTAGATTTTGACAACACTTCTGGTTTACCATTTTTAATCAATGTAAAAGTAACTACTAAAAATGGAGTAAATGGCCGATTAGATTCATTTAAAACAGGCGACCTCAATATTTTAAAAGCAGAACTGGGTCCTTCTGCTGTAGTCAACAGTTTTGTATTAGACGATTCCAAGGGTTTTGGTAAAACCATATCTAATTTTCCAACTACCATGGGCTTTACAGCAAAAGTGGGAATTAATCAAGCACCAAATTCTTTAGATAATTTTATCTATAAACGCAGTGCAATAAAATTAGTGGTCGATGCAGAAATACCATTCTCTATTGATTTCGATAGTTTAAAATTGCAAGATACTTTTGAATTTGCTTTACTCCGCACCTTAGGACAACAAATTGACACGAATAAAACAAAACTCGATACCGGCTCTATTGTGTTTAAGATTTCGAATGGCTTTCCATATGCAGTAAATATTGATTTACTAGCTATGAATGGTGCTTTCGATCCAATTACCAATTTAGCTACTTTAAAAATTGAAGGTGCATCAACTACCATTATAAATGGGGAAGAAAAAGTTGTTGAGCCTAGGATATCGGTCTTTGATGTAACCTTAACGCAGCAATTATTTGAGCGATTAAAATCTGCTAAATATATACAATTAAAAGCTTTATTAAATACACCCGCAGGTGTGGTGAGTCCTAAAATCTATACAGACTATAAATTAGATTTTGATGCCAAGGGTAGATTAAAATTAACCATTGATCCTTTTAGTAAATAGTATTGATTTTTTATGCGCATGAAATTTAATTCAAAATATATTATCGCTTTTTTATTAATGATGAGTAGCTATGCGGCTAATGCACAACGCTATTCATTGTATTACTCCAAAACTTTGTATGATGGCATACAAAACCCACACCATCGTAGTTTAGATAATTGTAGGGCTTTTGCATCCAACTTTTTCTTGCCATCATTTAACCTCGATTTAAGTGTTACTGGCGATGCCAACGGCTTTATCAAATCCTTTTTAGCCAGTGAGAATTTATCTTTATTGAAATTTCAAAACGGTACAAAATATACCAATCAAATTTCCAATCAATTCAATTATAATATATTTTTAATGAAGATAAACATGGGTAAGAAGCGCGCCGCTGAATTATCTTTTTATTCTCAATTAAAAACACAAACCTCCATTTCGGCAAACAATGGTGTATTTAATTTCATAACTAGGGGAAATAATTCTTTTAAAGGTAAAACCATCGAAGGTTTCTTGGACATGGGTGTTTCTGCAAATATTTTTAACGAAACGGGTTTTGGTTTTCGCAGACAAATTTATGATAAATTGTCTGGCGGATTTAAAATTGGATACCTAAGCGGTATTGCAAATGCAGGCGTAGATATCAATGGTTCCAAATTTACGACTTCTGCCTTAGGCGATACCTTAGATGTTTATATTAAAGGATCTGTGAGATCCTCTCTAGATCCCAGCAATAAAAATAATTTAGCAACAGATTCGCTCATTGCCAATGCAAAATTGAATAAAGGATATGTGTTTTCGGGAGGATTACAATACGAAGTGGATCCAACATTTACCATGGGTTTAGCCTTACTCGATGTAGGACAAATAACTTGGAATGATAAAAGTATTTTATACAAATTAGACAAAACAATTCGCTTCACAGGTATAGACATTCTAACCGATAGCTTAGCGCAAGATTCTATTTTGAATAATTTAACCAATTATGCAATTGATAGTTCTAAAGGTTCCTACACTAGTTCATTACCTGCAAGATTTGAGATTTCTGGACACATGAAATTAGATAATTGGCTTTACGCAACAGTTATTTATTCAAAACCTTTTGCCTATGATTTTTTTGATTTTACCTTAGTAACCGATTTTCGATTGGCTAAAAGATTTAATATCATTACATCTGGTACATTTAATTCGGATGGAAATAATGCCATTGGTGCACAATTACTTTTTCGTTCAAAAGTGTTTGAAATGTATATTGGTTCGGAGCGTATTTTAAATTCGTTTCAATTATATAATCAACTAATTAAAGACCATACCAATAAACCTAGATTGGGTTTAGGTGCCGATATTAATTTTGGAATTGCCTTTGGATTTGGCAGATGTCCAAAAGAGCCAGCTCCACCGGAGCCAATGGATACCGACGGTGATGGTATTTTAGATGCGCTAGATAATTGTCCATTTGTTAATGGGCCCAAAGAAAACAGGGGTTGTCCATTCGACGATGTTGATGGAGATGGTATTTTAGATAAAGATGATGCTTGTCCGTCGGTAAAAGGTTTGCTTGCATTTAATGGATGTCCTGCTCCAGATGCCGATAAAGATAGTGTGCCAGATGCAGAAGATTTATGTCCAAACGAACCAGGTACCATATTAACAAAAGGATGTCCAGATGCAGATGGCGATGGTATTTACGATCAAAATGATTCGTGTAAATATTTAGCTGGTCCAATCGAAAACTTTGGTTGTCCATATTTAGATTTTGATGGTGATGGCGTTTTAGATAAAGATGATAAATGTCCTAATGTGGCTGGACCTATGAGTAATAGCGGATGTCCGCTTGCGCCACAAGGGGTTGAGTTAACCGAGGCAGAGCGTATTATCATGGCAAACTTCTTGAACAGTTTAAATTTCGAAGCTGAAAAAGCCGTTTTAGATAGTGCATCATTTACAGCGATTGATAAACTAGTGGATTTATTGAATGCTAAACCAAGCTATAAAATTTCGATAAGTGTTTATACAGACAACGGAAGGAAACCAGCTTTGAGTAAAAAAATTGCAGAAAGCCGTTCGGAAGCAATTAAAAAATATTTAACCGATAAATCTATTGCTATTGAAAGAATAAAATTAAGCCCTGTAGGTGGAGAGAATTTTATTGCGGGTAATAAAACCCCCGAAGATAGAGCAAGAAACAATCGGGTAGAAGCCTATATATTTGAAGGTTTAGAATAAATAAAAGAGGCGCCGTGCAGCGCCTTTTTTATTTATTAAATAGAAATTCTTTTAAATAAAAAGGTTCGAAATAGGCTACATCTTCTACTAAATTTTGTTCGAATTTTAAATGAGCCGCTGCAATGCTTGCGCTTGCGCTAGGGTAGAGCTTATCAATAAAAAAGCTATGTGGATCGTTTGCAAAAATAGGTTTACATTTTTCGGCACCATCTCCAAAAAAATAAATGGGCAAGCTAGTTCTATATCCTGCAAAACTATTTTCATCAATGATGCTTGCATTTACTGCAGTGATCAAATTTAAATCTTGATCGTATAAACAGGTATATACTTCCATGCGCCTAGCATCTAACATGGGGCAAAGTAAATACTTTTCATTTGTTGTAATTTTACTTAAAGCCATATTAGCTAAACTGCCTAATGTGTCTGTGGCAATTAAAGGTATGTTTAAGGCATAACAAAGCCCCTTAGCGGTAGATACGCCAATTCGCAGTCCAGTATAAGAACCGGGCCCTTTGCTTACGGCTACGGCTTTTAAATCGCTTGGTTTGAAATTATTTTTTGCTAACAGGGTTTCAATAAAAACAGTTAATGCCGAACCATGAATATTGGCTTCGTTTTTTTCAATACAATCAATTAAGCCATTTTCATTAGATAGGGCCACAGAACAATTTTGTCCGGCTGTTTCGATATGTAAAAGGAGCTGCATTATATAATCTCAAGGATCATTTTAGTAATAACCAAAAGTAAAAAACTAGCAAATAGTAATCTTAATTTACTAGGGCTGAGTTTGGCAGCTAATTGTACGCCCAATGGGGAAACAAGTAAACTACCCGCCGCAACGGGTAAAGCCAAACTATAAACAATTAATCCAAAATGGGGCGCGGCAATTTGGATGCTTACTTTTGAAAATAGCATGGCATAGGCACTTGTAAAAAATGCCATAATACTGATTACTCCTAATGAAATAGCGGTTGCTTTTTTAATGGGAATTTTCATAATGTCGGTAAGAATGGGCACAATGAGTACACCGCCTCCAACACCCGAAAACGCAGCAATTGTTCCCGAAAATAGGCCTGTTAGGATAAATCCTTTCGTGCTCGATTTTTCGTTGAGTAATACTTGGTCTGCTTTTTTATTTTTCAATATTCTAAAAGCAATAAATAAAAGTAATAAGATAAAAAAGTAAGTAAATTTTTCTTTGGTATACCAATTGCCATTGATAATTAATTGACTAAAAAAAATACTCGCAATGGATGCAGCCGAACCAATAATTAAAAATTGCTTGGGATGGAAATTTTTATTTTTATAATGTTTGTAGCTGCCGCTAATGCCAGCAAAGAAAATAGCAAACATAGAGTTGGCCACTATTGCCGGAACAATTAAATGACTTGGAATACCAATTAAGGGTAAATAATGGCTAAATAATAAAACATAAATAATGCCGCCGCCAATGCCCAACATGCCAGCTAGCAGTCCGCCTATGCCTCCAAGAATTAAAAGCGTAATGATTTCCATTGTCATAAATTAATTCTTTAAAGTATTGTGATAGGTTTCGTTATCTAATAAAATATTCATCGCCTTAATTACTTCTGGATCTGTAGCCAATTGTTGTTGGGTTCTACCTTTTTGGAAATAATACCTGCTGGCAATTTCTTGTTCTAATAATGCAGTAATTTCTTGTTGATATCTTTTTAAATCAGCTGTTTTATCGTGGCTTAATTTTATTTTTAGTTTTTGAAAATCTTCTGCAACCGCATCAAAATAATTTTCTTTTGTTGCTGCTTTTTTATAATCTTCTAAGAGTTTTTCGCTGCTAGTGGTATAATCAAAATCTTTATCTTTTAAAAAGTTTTCGAAGGCAAGGTAATCTTCGCTTGCAAGATGAAATTCTCCAGAAGGCTTAATACTAGGGTGTTTGGTGGCATAGTCGGTTGCAAAATCAAATAGTAAATGTTTGCTCATTAGGCTATTGGTAATATTGCTATAACTATAAACTGGCATCGAAAAATCTGGCGCAACGCCACCACCATCAAAAACCTTTCGGCCCGATTTTGTTTTATAGGCTTTAATTAAAGAATCTGGAATTTTACCAACGCTGCCATCTTCGTTTCGATGGGTATAATCTAAAGCTTGAATGCACCTACCGCTCGGGATATAATATTTAGCAGTGGTAATTTTTAATTGTGAATTATAAGTTAACGGACGAGTGGTTTGTACCAAACCTTTTCCAAAGGTGCGTTGACCTACAATTACACCTCTGTCTAGGTCTTGCATTACACCCGATACAATTTCGGAGGCAGATGCAGAACTACTATTTGTTAAAACCGCTAAAGGAATACTTGGATCAATGGCATCATTAATTGTAAAATATTTCTTTTCGCCCTCTTTGGCCTTGCCTTTGGTATTGACTACTAATTCTCCTTTGGGGACAAAAATATTTGAAATGGCTACTGCTTCGTGTAAAAGCCCACCTGGGTTTCCTCTTACATCTAAAATTACACCTTTAAGTCCTGAATTTTGTTTTAAAGCAAGCAGCGCGTTTTTTACTTCTTTGCTGGCATCTTGTGTAAAGCCTTTTAATTGAATGTAGCCAATACTCGGGCTAATCATGCCATAATAGGGTACATTATCTATTTGTATTTCTTCTCGAGATAAGGTAATGCTGCGCGATTGTGTTTCGCTAGGTCTTTTGATTAAAACTTTTATTGTGCTGCCTGCTTGGCCTTTTAAGAACTTGCTTACCTCGCTGGTGTTTTTTCCTTTAACCGATTTACCATCAATTTCCATTAAAATATCACCCGCTTTTAAACCTGCTTTTTGCGCTGCAAATCCTTCGTACACTTCTTTAATTTCTACATAATTGTTTCTAGTAAAAATGCTCGCGCCTACACCTCCATATTGTCCGGTCGTCATGAATCTATAATCTTCAATTTCGGATTCAGAAATATAATTGGTGTAAGGGTCTAAAGATTCCACCATTGCTTCAATGCCGGTTCTCATGAGCTTTGCGGCATCAATATCATCAACATAATACATGTTTAATTCTCTGTATGCAGTGGTCATGATATCTAAGTTTTTAGAAATCTCAAAATAATTATCGACAAAGGCTAAAGAAAAAATAGCACTGAGCGAAACACAAAGGATGATAATTTTCTTTTTGATTTTTAACATAGCATTTATTTTAAGGGATCATGTCCATGTCCACCCCATGGATTACAACTGGCTATTCTTTTTAAAGCTAATCGAGTGCCTTTAATGGCGCCATATTTTCTCACTGCTTGAATACCATATTCCGAACAGGTTGGCGTATAGCGGCAAGCATTGGGCAAAATAGGGGAGATGAGTATTTGGTATAATCTGAAAAAACCAAGCACTAAACTACTCAGCAACTTTAACATATTCTTTAATGAATTTATTTAAACATAAATTTAACTTTTTTTCCATATCTACCGCAGTAAAAAGCTGGTTACTTACATAAATAAGAATAAAAGAAAGTTTAATATGTTGTTGGATTAAGAAAGGGTAGAATAATTCGCCTTTGTTTTTGCGATAAGCCTCGCGAATGTGTCTTTTAATTTTATTGCGATCGACTGCTCTTTTGAATCTTTTTTTAGGAACCGAAATGGCTATTTCTGCCGGATAAGGAGCATCTGCAAGTGTTTGGCTGGTCCAAACAAATCGAAATGGGTATAAAATAAAAGAAGAACTGTTGTTGAAAAGCAATTCAATTTGCTTTTGACTACACAACCGTTCTTCTTTTGTAAAAGTATATTTTTTCATTTGGTAATGCACGATAGGGGTTTAATGATCGAATCAATCGATGTTAAGCGCCACAATCTTGCTGCTCACCGAAATTGACTATCTCTTATGCTTTCCTTCGTCAGAAACTGTTAATCTTTTTCTTCCTTTAGCTCTTCTTGAAGCTAAAACTCTACGTCCGTTTGCAGAAGACATTCTTTCTCTGAAACCGTGTTTGTTTCTTCTTTTTCTTTGTGATGGTTGGAATGTACGTTTCATTTCTTTGTATTTTATCTAATTTTTGATGTTAAACTCATGGGCTTTTGCTAATAATATGCTGCTAGCCTTATGTAAAACAAGGATGCAAATATAGCTAAGCTTTTTTGGTTAAGCAATTTTATTTTGCATTTAAAATGGAATAAATGCAATTGGTCTTTTTTGCAATTTTTGACCAATTTTGGCTTGTTTTTGATCAAAAATTGGCATTTTCTGCTCATTTTTGCTCAAAAACTTCAATTTATGGTAAAAGTCGACCGTACATTCTAGGGAACGGAATCGATTCGCGCACATGTGGAAGTTTACAAACCCAGGCAACCAATCTTTCTAAACCCAATCCAAAACCGGCATGTGGAACCGAACCATATCTTCTCAGGTCTAAATACCATTCGAAGGCCTCCATAGGCAAATCATGTTCCTTTATTTTAGAAATTAATAGGTCTTTATCGGTTTCTCTTTCGCCACCGCCTACAATTTCGCCATATCCTTCGGGTGCTAATACATCCACTCCTTTGGCATATCGACTATCGTTAGAGCGTTTTAAGTAAAATGCTTTTACTTCATGTGGCCAATCATAAACCATAATTGGCGTATCGAATAGTCTGGTTAACACCGTTTCGTCCGAACCTCCAAAATCTTCTCCATCTTTAAAATTGCGCGCAGACTGTAACCACTGCGGAATATTTTTTTGGTTTTCTTCGCAATCTTTTAATTCTTCTCTTAAACTAGTCACTTTACCGACATGGAAATTTACTTCGCCTTTCTTTAATCCAGGGGTAGCAATTTTTGTTTCTCTATCTACAATTTCTGCATTGATTTCGTTGATGCGAGCCGTTACTTTTGCTAAATCTTCTTCCAAAGTTTTAATTGAATTTTTTCCATTCACATCTAATTCGCCTTTAATCATTTTAACGGCATCGGCATATGGAATACGAGGGAATGTTTGAACAATATTTTTTAATACGGTTGTATCTCTTTCAATGACGGCCAATTCTACTTCGCATTGTGTTAAAACTTTTCCAACTACGAATTTTAAAAACGATTCTATTAAATCCATGTTTTGATCTAAATCGTAGAAAGCCATCTCTGGTTCTATCATCCAAAACTCCGATAAATGGCGGCGTGTTTTAGATTTTTCTGCTCTAAATGTAGGGCCGAAAGTATAAATTTTGCCCATGGCCATAGCCATCGCTTCGCCATATAATTGGCCCGATTGCGACAAATAAGCTGGCATATCGTAAAACTCTGTTTCAAATAAATTGGTAGTGCCTTCGCAAGCATTGCCAGTAAAAATTGGCGCATCCATTTGCACAAATCCTTCTTGTTGAAAAAATTCGTGAATCGCAAAAATGATGCTATTCCTAATTTTCATAATGGCCCATTGGCGCCTAGAGCGTAACCATAAATGACGGTTGTCCATTAAGAATTCGATACCATGTGCTTTTTTAGCAATAGGATATTCTTCTGCAACTTGGTAAACATGAATTTTGCTCACTTGAATTTCGTAACCACCTTCTTGGCGATCATCTTTAACTACCATTCCGGTAATTTCAACCGAACTTTCGAGGGTTAATTTATCGGCTTGGTTAAATTGATCTTGGTCGATGGTATTTTCGGTTACTACACATTGGCAAATTCCAGAACCATCTCTTAATATAATAAACACCAAACCCTTGCCGGTTCTTTTGTTTGCAACCCAACCTTTTAAAGTAATTTCAGTTCCTTCTGCAGATTTTAAATCTTTTATGTAGCGCATGTATGAATAATTTTAGGATTTCTCCGAAAGGCAAAAATAGTGATTTTTCCTATTTTTATTGTATTTTCGAATGAATTACCTCGTATGTTAAAGCAGAATTTACACTTAAAGCTCTTACAGAAATTATCTCCGCAGCAAATTCAATTTATTAAGTTGCTGCAGATACCGACTGTTTTGCTCGATTCTAGAATAAAAGAGGAGTTAGAAGAGAACCCTGCTTTAGAAGATGGAAGTTTGTCTTCTGCAGACGAAATTCCAGAATATTCGCTCGAAGATGACAACGAAATTCCGGAAGAAAAAGCAGAAAACGCGGAAACAGATGAATTTAACATTGATGATTACCTGCAAGACGACGACCTAGACGATGGCTATAAATCGATGTCGGATTACGATTCGGATGACGAAGAGCAAAGAGAAATGCCGGTAGCCATTACCACTTCTTTTCATGAAATTTTACAAACGCAATTAAATTTAAATGTGTTAGCAGACCACGAATATTTACTGGCCGAACACATACTTGGTAGTTTAGACGACGATGGCTATTTGCGTCGGCCTTTGACTGCATTAGTAGATGACCTCGCATTTTCTCAAAATATCACTACTACTGTTCAAGAAATCGAACATTTATTAAAATTAATTCAAGGCTTTGATCCAGCAGGAGTAGGTGCTAGAGACTTACAAGAATGTTTACTATTGCAACTCAATAGAAAATCTTCTGCACAGCTATCGGTAAAAATTGCCAAAAATATTGTGACCAATTACCTCGAAGAATTTACACGCAAGCATTACGATAAGTTAGAAAAAGCTTTGGGCATAACCGAAGCACAATTAAAATTAGCCATTGCCGAAATTTTAAAATTAAATCCAAAACCTGGCAATTCTTTTGCCGATAATTCTAAGCAGTTACAAATTATTCCGGATTTTATTATTCGTAAAACCGATCAATATTTAACGCTCACTTTAAATGCCAAGAACGCGCCAGAGCTAAGGGTGAGCAGGTCTTACCAAGAAATGTTTCAGACTTACGATAAGGCACAACAAAAAGATAAAAAGCTCAAAGAAGCGGTTCAATTTGTAAAACAAAAGTTGGATTCGGCTAAATGGTTTATTGATGCCATTAAACAAAGACAGCAAACCTTAATTAAAACAATGAATGCAATCATGAATTTTCAGTATGATTATTTTTTAACTGGAGATGATAAAAAATTGCATCCCATGATTTTGAAAGACATTGCAGAGCAAATAGACATGGACATTTCCACGGTTTCGCGCGTGGCCAATAGTAAATATGTGCAAACAGAATTCGGCACTTTTTTATTGAAATCTTTTTTCTCGGAAGGCATTCAAACCGATAATGGGGAAGAGGTTTCGAATAGAGAGGTGAAAAGTATTTTAGCAAATTGTATTGCAGCAGAAGACAAAAAGAATCCTTTACCCGACGAAAAATTAGCTGAAATAATTCAAGAAAAAGGCTATAATATTGCCCGTCGAACCATCGCAAAGTACCGCGAACAGCTTAACCTACCGGTTGCTCGTTTAAGAAGAGAAATGTAAATTTTAAAAAGTAACAGTGATATTTAGGGGTTCTTTTCCTCTTAAAATACTAATTACTACACTTTCGCCTTTGTTAAACATGCCCAGGCCTTTCATATAATCTTGGATATCGTGAATAACCAGAGAGCCCATCTTTACAATAATGTCTCCTGTTTTTAAACCTGCTTTTGAAGCTGGCTTACCTTCCGAAACACCATCTAATCTAAGTCCATCGCCGTCGAAAGCATAGTCTGGTATCACACCCAGCGTTACTTTAAAAGTACTGGTACCCGTGCTGGTATTATTTTTAGTTTGATGGAAGCTAAGTTTTTCGGGATACTTTGCAATTTGTTTGGCAATACTTGCTACAAAATCAATTACCGCAACTTCGCCAAGCGAATTGATTTTATTGGCATCGTCGCTCGGTTTATGGTAATCGTAATGCGTGCCGGTATAAAAATGTAATACAGGAATATCTTTTAAATAAAAAGAAGCGTGGTCTGAAGGGCCCATTCCTGCTGAATCTGCTTTGTAGCTAATACTTGCCACTACATTTGATAAAATATTGCCAAACATTGGGCTGGTGCCTACACCCGACAAAACAATTTTTTTAGTGGAATCATTTAATCGACCAATCATGTCCATATTGAGCATGCAAGTAATCGAACTTAAATTAATAGTAGGATTATTGGTGAAATATTTTGAACCTAATAAACCTTCTTCTTCTGCAGAAAAACAAATGAATAAAAAGTTAACATTTTCTGTGTAATTATTTTGACTAAAAATTCTGGCCAATTCCATTACACCAGCGGTGCCCGAGGCATTATCGTCTGCGCCATTGTGTATTTTATTTTTAGGATTTGGATCTAAAGAATTACCTGCTAAACCTAATCCTAAATGATCGTAATGCGCACCAATAACGATGGTATATTTTGCTTGGTTATCTAAATAGCCAATTACATTATGTGCAGTACCAACGCTGGTCATATCGGAATCCGAAGCATGTGGATTGCTACTCGATTTTAACGGAAATGCTTGTAAGAATCCATCTGTACCTTTGGGTGCAATTCCAGATTTTTTAAAAGATTGAATAATATACTTTGCCGCTACTAGTTCTTGTTTAGTGCCGGGGTATCTGCCTTGAAGCCTATCGTGGCTAAGGTATTCAATGTCTTTTTGAATTCTTTTGGCATCGGTTTGCGCAAAACTTGGCTGCACAAAAATTAATAATGCAAATAATAATATAGTTGTGATTTTTTTCATAATTTATTATTCAACCCAATCTGCAATAAACAAATTGGTGTCTTTGGTACCGTGGTTATTTCTGTTGGAAGAAAAAACAATTTTCTTGCCATTTGGCGAAAACATGGGAAATGCGTTGAACATACTTTTGTTGGTAATGCGTTCTAATCCGGTTCCATCATCTTTTATATAAAATAATTGGAAATCGTATCCTTTACTCGAATGGTGATTAGAAGAAAATACAATATGTTCTCCATCTGGGGTAAAGAATGGCGCCCAATTGGCTTTGCCTAAATTGGTTACTTGGTTTAAAGCAGAACCATCTACATTACAAGTGTATATTTCCATATTGGTAGGGGCTACAAGCCCTTCCGATAGTAATGTTTTATATTCTTCTACTTCTTCAGCTGTTGTTGGTCTAGAAGCTCTAAAAACTAGTCTCTTGCCATCAGGAGAAAAGAATGCACCGCCATCATAACCTAAGCCAAATGTAATTTGCTTTTGATCGGTTCCATCAATATTCATGGTCCATAATTCTAAATCGCCCGAACGATCTGAAGTAAAAACAATTTTATCGCCAGTAGGAGATACCGTGGCTTCTGCATCGTAACCTGGCGAATTAGTTAATTGCTTGGTAATGGTTCCTTTTAAGTTTGCTACAAAAATATCATAGCTCGGCGAAACTGGCCATAAATATTTATGATCGGTTCTAGGTGCAGGTGGCGCAGGGCATTCGGCTCCAGCTAAATGCGTAGAAGCGTATAAAATTTCTCTATTGTTTGGCATAAAAAAAGAACAGGTTGTTCTGCCTTTTCCTGTAGAAATCATGGGAGGTAGATAGCTCGTATCTTTTGCTGCAAGTTTAATTTTCATATTGAAAATCTGATCACATTTTAATCCCCAATTGGCATTGTTTGATTGAAAGGATAAATTTTTTCCATTAAAACTAAAATAAGCTTCGGCATTATCTCCGCCATAAGTTAATTGTTGAATGTTTTTTAAATGAGGTTCAATATTTGCTTGAGCAAAAACCATTTGGCTAGTAAAAACAAACGCAAGGAATAAGATTCTTTTCATTTTATAAATTTGAATCAAAAATAACATTTGCAAAACTAACATTAGCTGACATTTGTCAGCTAATTGTCAATATTTAGCATTTTAGGAGTTAAAATGAGGGACATTTGTTACGATGTCGAGTAATTGGTCTTCTTTAAACATTAAATGCGTATGAAGGCCCAATTGTTTAGCGGTTGCAATGTGTTGAGGACTATCGTCAATAAATAGGGTTTCGGATTTGTTTAAACCATGCGCATGGAGTACAAATTCAAAAATATCGGCATTGGGTTTACGCATACCCATTAAATGAGAGTAATAATCTTTTTCAAAA